>JBOIFB010000218.1:0-4929 GCA_050741415.1 Burkholderiales bacterium
ATCTACGCGAGCGACCTGATGCGCGTGCGCCAGACCGCCGCGCCCGCGGCCGAGCGCCTGGGCCTGCCGGTCGCGCTCGACGCTGCGCTGCGCGAGCGGCACTACGGGATGTTCGAGCGCCTGACCTACGCCGAGGTGCGGGAACGCTATCCGGCCGAGTACGCGCGCTTTCGCGACAAGGACCCCGATTTCGATTTCGTCAGCGGCGAGGCTCTCAAGGCGTTCGAACAGCGCGCGCTGGCGTGCGTCGCTGCGCTCGTCGAGCGTCACGCGGGGCGGAGCATCCTCGTGTTCACTCACGGCGGCGTGCTCGAAATGATCCACCGCCGTGCGACCGGGCGCGGGCTGTCTTCGCCGCGCGATTTCGAGATTCCGAACGCGGCCCTCAACCGGCTCGAGGCGCGCCCCGGCGCGTGGCGCGTCACCGCCTGGGCCGAGGTCGCGCACCTCGAGCGCGTGCTGGACGATCTGCCGGGATGAGCAAGCGGCGCGCGACGCTCCTGCTCGCCGCCTGGCTGTGGCTTGCCGCGCCGGGCGCGGCGGCCTCGAGCGACCCGCTGGAGGGGCTGATTGCATCCGACGGCGGCGCGGGGCTGGGCCTCGCGGTGAACCTGGCGCGCTCGCCTTACGTCGGCGCCGGAGTGCGCAACGACCTGATCCCGCTCTATCTGTACGAGAACGGCCACGTCTACCTGCACGCCTACCGCGTCGGCCTCAAATTCGATCGCGGCGAGCACGACGGCTTCGACCTGTTCCTCACGCACCGCTTCGAGGGCTTCCCCTCCGACCGGATACCGGCCAGCCTGGCGGGGATGGCCGAGCGCAGCCCGGGGCTGGATGCGGGCGCGGGCTACCAGCGGCGCTTCGGTGCGGCGACGGTGTACGCGGAGGCGCTGCGCGACGTAAGCCACACTTCGGGCGGCAACGAGCTGCGCCTGGGCTACAGCTACGACTGGCAGCGCGGCCGCCTGCGGCTGCGGCCGTACTACACGCTGTCGTTGCGCAGCGCGCGGTTGAACAACTACTACTACGGGGTGCGCCCGGACGAGGCGACGCCGATCCGTCCCGCCTATGGCGCGGGGGCGGGGTTCAACAACGAGCTCGGGCTGTACGGCTCCTACCGTCTGACCGAGCGCTGGCGCCTGCTGGCCGGGGCCTCGGTGACGCGCTTGTCGAGCGAGGTGCTCGACAGTCCGATCGTGAAGGACCGGGTGGTGATCACCAGCATGGTGGGCGCGGCGTACGACTTTTCTCCGCAGCACGAAGCCGGCGCGCCGAGCGGCAAGCCGCTGATCGTCAAGCTGACGTATGGCAAGTCGACCGGCTGCAACCTGCTGCCGGTCATGGAGCTGCGCTGCGCCTCGACCGACACGCCGGACCGGACCGGCGTCGCGGGGATCGAGATCGGGCGGCCGTTCGTGCAAAGGCTGAACGGCTGGCCGGTCGACATCGTCGGCTATCTCGGGCTGCTGCGCCACGACGAGCGCGGCCTGCAGCCCGATTCCTGGGAGTTGAATGCGTACGTCAAGGCCTACTGGTACGGCTTCCCGTGGAGCAACCGGGTGCGCACGCGGGTCGGCTTGGGCACCGGCCTGTCGTACGCGCAGCAGATACCGTACGTCGAGGCGCGCGACCAGGCGCAGCGCGGCCGCGGCACCTCGCGCCTGCTCAACTATCTCGACCCGAGCATCGACGTCAGCCTTGGCGATCTGCTTGGCGTGCGCTCCCTGCGCGAGGCCTATTTCGGCTTTGGCGTGACCCACCGCTCAGGGGTCTTCGGCAGCTCGCAGCTGTTCGGCAACGTCAACGGCGGCTCGAACTACATCTACAGCTACGTCGAGTGGACGCTCTAGCCGGGCGGGGGCGCGCCGCCCCCGGCGGCCGGCGGGCTGGCGGCGGCGATGGTGTTCTTGCCCTTTTGTTTCGCCTCGTACATCGCCCGGTCCGCCTGCGCGACGATGGAGTCGAGGCTGCGCCCGTCGGCCGGGAACCCGGCCACGCCGATGCTGACGCTCGACTCCACGTGCGCGCCGCGCAGGCTCAGGGGCGTATCGACGACCTTCCTGCGGATGCGCTCGGCGACGTCCAGCGCGCCTTTGAGCGGGGTTTCGGGCAGCAGCACGATGAACTCGTCGCCGCCGTAGCGCGCCGAGATGTCGGTGTAGCGCAGCTCGCCCTGGATGCACTGCGCGAGCCGGCGCAGCAGCTCGTTGCCGGCCTCGTGCCCGAGCGTGTCGTTGACCGTCTTCAGGTTGTCCGAGTCGATCATCAGCACCGTGGCCGGGCGTTCGTAGCGCAGCGCCTGGCCGAAGCTGCGGTCGGCCACGATGGCAAAGCCGCGCATGTTGTACAGCCCGGTCAGCTCGTCGGTTTCCGACAGCAGCTTCGCCTTGTTCAGCCCGTAGCGGATGTCGGCCGAGAACATGGTGGTCACGTAGGCCACCAGCACGACCGGGGCGAACCCGGCCGCGAGCGCGCCGACCTGGGCCAGCGACGGCAGCACCTGCGGGCTCCATGCGCCGTCGAGAGCGATGTAGCAGAGCGCGATCACCGCGGTCTCGATCATGGTGGCGGTCTTGCCCAGGCTGAGCGCGCTGGTGATCACCACCAGCAGGTAGGTGTTGAGCAGCGGGCTCGCGATGCGGCCGGTGAACAGCAGCACCCAGGTGATGAACACCAGCATCGCCACGGTCTCGATGCCGATCTTCCAGCGCGTCTCGGCGCGGTAGAAGTTCGTGTAGCGGAAGCTCATCACGAACGCGGCGAAGAAAAACAGCGCCGAGGAGATCGCGGGCTCGCTGTCGGCAGGTGAGCCGCCGAAGGTCAGGTAGAGCAGCACCAGGATCAGCAGCAGCCACTCGATCTCGGCCACGGTGCGCGAGATGCCGCGTAGCTCCTCCTGCTCGATACTCAGGACCGGCTGCCTTTTCTGGCTCAGCGGCTGGTTGGGCGCCACTTTCTCATTCTTGTCAGCTTTGACCCGAACAGTAGCCGAGCGCGCCTCGCGCCGCAAGCGCACCGGGCTCATGCCCTGAGCGGCGGCTCGTCCATCAGCGCGACCTGCTCGCGCAGCTCGAGGATGCGATCCTGCCAGTAGCGCTGGGTGTTGAACCAGGAAAATGCCGCCGGAAACGCGGGGTCGTCCCAACGCCTGGCGATCCAGCCGGAATAGTGCAGCAGGCGCAGCGTGCGCAGCGCCTCGATCAGGTGCAGCTCGCGTCGGTCGAGCTCGCGGAAGCTTTCGTAGCCGGCCAGCACGTCGGTCAGACTCGCGGCCATGGCGGCGCGCTCGCCCGGCAGCAGCATCCACAGGTCCTGCATCGCGGGCCCCATGCGGCTGTCGTCGAAGTCGACGAAGTGCGGGCCGGCGTCGGTCCACAGCAGGTTGCCGGCATGGCAGTCGCCGTGCAGCCGCAGCGCGGCGACGCTGCCCGCGCGATCGAAGCAGCGCCGCACGCCGTCGAGCGCGAGCGCGGCGATGCTCGACCACGCATCGAGCAGGTCGGGCGGGACGAAACCGTGCGCGAGCAGCCAGTCGCGCGGCTCCAGGCCGAAGCTCTCGACGTCGAGCGCCGGGCGCGCGACGAACGGCCGCAGCGCGCCCACGGCGTGGATGCGCCCGATGAAGCGGCCGATCCACTCCAGGGTTTTGCGATCCTCGAGCTCGGGCGCGCGTCCGCCGCGACGCGGGTAGATGGCGAATCGATAGCCCCCGAACTCGCGCAGCGTCCCGGTACCGATCTCGAGCGGCGCAACCACGGGGATCTCGCGCTCGGCCAGCTCGCGCACGTAGGCGTGCTCCTCGAGGATCTGCGCATCGCTCCAGCGCCCCGGGCGGTAGAACTTGGCCACCACCGGCGCGCCGTCCTGCACGCCGATCTGGTAGACCCGGTTCTCGTAGCTGTTGAGCGCGAACTGGCGCCCGTCGCAGCGCAGGCCGGCGCTCTCGATCGCATCGAGCACGACGTCGGGCGTGAGGCCGGCGTAAGGGTGCGGATCCCGGTTCGGCATGCGCGCATTCTACGTAGGGTGGGCGCCGCCGCAAGGCTGGAGCAAGTATTGCAACAGTTGGTAAATGTTCTTGAGCCGCGGCGCCCTGCGGGATATCTATCTCTAGCATGGGGATTGCTGCGGGGGTTTGCGAGTGAGCGACGGAATCGATCTGCTCGAGCTCGGCGTCATCGCCGCGGTGATCGCGGTCGTGGTGTACTGGGTGGTCGTGCTGCCGGCGCGCGAGAAAAGAAAGCGCGAGCGCGAACGCGAGCGCATGAACCGGACCCATTCGGGCACCCGCCAGCCCTGGGACCCGGACCTCACCAAGGGCAGGCGCAACCGCTAGCGCCGGCTCAAGCTCCCTTCGGCAGGAAGGCGAGCGCAACGCCGTTGTTGCACCAGCGCTGTCCGGTCGGACGCGGACCATCGTCGAACACGTGGCCCTGGTGGCCGCCGCAGCGCGCGCAGTGGTACTCGGTGCGCGGCCAGATCAGCCTGAAATCGCGCTTCGTCTGAAATGCATCCGCGAGGTGGGTGAAAAAGCTCGGCCAGCCGGTTCCACTTTCGTACTTCATTTCCGAGCTGAAAAGCGCGAGCCCGCAGCCCGCGCAAGCGTAGGTGCCCCGGCGTTTCTCGGCATTGAGCGGGTTGCTGCCCGCGGCCTCGGTGCCCTCGTGGCGCAGGACGTCGTACTGGGCTGGGGTCAGGCGCTTCTTCCACTCGGCGTCGCTGAGCTTCCAGTCGGGGGCGGAAGCGAGCGCCCGCGCGCCGAGCAGTGGTGCGGCGGTCAGAATTCCGAGGATGGTGCGTCGTTGCATGCAGGTCTCCTTTGCCGAAGGGTCGGTTCCTGGGGTCGTCGCTTAAAGATACGCAGTAGCTACCGGGTTGGATTGACCCGGGTCAGCGACAGTTCCCGGCAGGGTTAAACTCCCGTTC
>JBOIFB010000219.1:0-4928 GCA_050741415.1 Burkholderiales bacterium
CGGCGAGGCCGACATCCTGGTCGGTACCCAGCTGCTCGCCAAGGGACACGACTTCCCCGAGCTCACCTTGGTCGGGGTGCTGCATGCCGATCACGCGCTGCTGTCGACCGACTACCGCGCCGCCGAGCGCCTGTTCGCCACGCTCGAGCAGGTCGCGGGGCGCGCCGGGCGGCGCGAGCGCCCGGGGGAGGTGCTGATCCAGACCCGCTACCCGACCCACCCGCTGTTCGCGGCGCTCGTGCGCCACGACTACGCCGGCTTCGCCGCGTCGCAGCTCGCCGAGCGCGAGGCGGCCGGCTTTCCGCCGTTCGTGGCCGAGGCCGTGCTGCGCGCCGAAGCGAAGAGCCTCGCCGCCGCGCTTGCCTTCCTGCGCAAGGCGGCGCAGCTGGTGCCGGTGCCGCAGGAGGTGCGCATCTACGACCCGGTGCCGAACGTGATCATGCGCCGCGCCGACCTCGAGCGTGCGCAGCTGCTTGCGCAGTCGCGCTCGCGTCCGGCGCTGCAGGAGTTCCTGCAGCGCTGGTCGGAAAAGCTGTTCCAGAGCGCGCCGCGCGATGTACGCTGGCACCTGGACGTCGATCCGATCGAGTTCGACTAGCGACCGGTATAATTTGCGCCTTTTCCCATGGACGACCCCAAGGACATCCTCAGGCGCATTCTCGAGCAAGGCGTGCGCGCCGTCGCGCCCGAGGCGCAAGGGGTCGAGATCCATCTCGAGCGCCCGAAGAATCCCGCGTACGGCGACTACGCGAGCAACGTCGCGCTGCAGCTCTCCAAGCAGCTCGGACGCAAGCCGCGGGAGATCGCGCAGCAGATCATCGACGCGACGCAGGAATCCTTTCGCGACGCAATGTTCTCGCCGCCCGAGATCGCCGGCGCCGGGTTCCTCAACGTGCGCCTCAAGCCCGCGGCCAAGCTGCAGGCGGTGCATCGCGTATTGACCGAAGGTAAGGACTACGGCCGCGGCCGGCTGGCGCGGCCCGAATCGCTGCAAATCGAGTTTGTGTCGGCCAACCCGACCGGCCCGCTGCACGTGGGCCACGGGCGCGGCGCGGCCTACGGGGCGAGTCTCGCCAGCCTGCTCGAATTCGCCGGCCACCGCGTGGCGCGCGAGTTCTACGTCAACGACGCCGGGCGGCAGATGGACATCCTCGCGCTGTCGGTCTGGTTGCGCTACCTGCAGGCGCGCGGCGGCGTGGTGCCGTTCCCGGACGACGGCTACCGCGGCGACTACGTGATCGGCATCGCCGCGCGCCTTGCCGACGCGCACGTGGCGCGCTTCGCGCGCGACGCCGCGTCCCTGCCTCGGCCCGCGCCCGGGGCGGACCCCGACGCGGCGCTCGATGCGCTGATCGCCGCCGCCAAGTCGCTGCTGGGCGAGGACTGGCGCGGCCTGCACCGCTTCGCGCTGGAGGAAATGCTCGCCGACCAGCGCGACGACCTGGCCCGGTTCCGGATCGAGTTCGACCGTTGGTTCTCGGAACAGTCGCTGTACGACAGCGGGGCGGTGGCGCGCACCGTCGAGCGGCTCGAGGCAGGCGGGCATCTGTACCGCAAGGACGGCGCGCTGTGGTTCCGCTCGAGCGCCTTCGGCGACGAAAAAGACCGCGTGGTGCAGCGCGAGAACGGCCAATACACCTACTTCGCTTCCGACATCGCCTACCATGCCGACAAGTTCGAGCGCGGCTTCGCGCGCGTGATCGACGTCTGGGGCGCAGACCACCACGGCTACATCGCGCGCGTGCGCGGCGCGCTCGCTGCGCTCGGCCTGATGCCCGAGCGCCTGACGGTGGCGCTGGTGCAGTTCGCGGTGCTCTACCGAGGCGGCGAGAAAGTGGCGATGGGCAAGCGCTCGGGCGACTTCGTCACCCTGCGCGAGCTGCGCGAAGAGGTCGGCAACGACGCGGCGCGCTTTTTCTACGTCATGCGCAAGTCCGACCAGCACCTCGACTTCGACCTCGACCTCGCCAAGAGCGAGTCGCAGGACAACCCGGTGTACTACGTGCAGTACGCTCATGCCAGGGTCTGCAGCGTGTTCGCGCAATGGGGCGGCGACCCGGGGCAGCTCGCGCGCGCGCCGCTCGCCTCGCTCGCCCATCCGCGGGAACTGTCCTTGATGCAGCGTCTGGGCGCATTTCCGGAGATGCTCGAGGCGGCCGCGCACGAGCTCGCGCCGCACTCGCTCGCGTTCTACCTGCGCGAGCTCGCGGGCGAGTTCCACAGCTACTATAATGCGGAGCGCATTCTGCTCGACGACGAAGCGCAGCGCCTGGCACGGCTCGCGCTGTGCGCGGCGGTGCGGCAGGTGCTCTCTAACGGACTGTCGCTACTCGGCGTCCGGGCACCGGAGAAAATGTGACAGCCAAGGCGAGAATCTCCCAGGCGACGCGCAACAAGGCGGGCGGCGGCTTCCTGCTCGGGGTATTCATCGGGCTGTTGATCGGACTCGCGATCGCGCTCGGCATAGCGTTCTACCTGAACCGGACCGCGCTGCCGTTCAGCACCAAATCTCAGCCGGCCGCAAAGGAAGGCGGCACGGTCGAGAAGCTGCCGACGATCACCGGCATGCCGCAGAACGGCACCGCGGGCGGCAGCACGACCCCGAAGTTCGATTTCTACAAGATTCTGCCGCAGGGCGAAGAGCCGGTGACCGACAAGCAGCTCAAGGAGAGCATGCGCGCCGCCGCCAAGGGCAAGTCCGACAGCGGAACCGACATCTATTTCATCCAGACGGGATCGTTCCAGAATCCCGCCGAAGCCGACAATCAGAAGGCGAGGCTCGCCATCCTCGGCATCGATTCGAGCGTGGAACCGGCAGCGCTGGACAAGGGGACCTGGTACCGCGTACGGATCGGGCCATACACCAAACTTGAGGACATCAACCGGGTGCGACAGTCGCTGGCCCAGAACGGAATCACCGCCAGCGTGGTCAAAGTGAAAAACCCACCTTCCGCAAAGGCACCGAGATGAATACAGATCGCCGCCGCATCCTGCTCGCGCTCGGGCTCGCGCCCCTCGCCTCCCCCCTCGCCGCGCTCGCGCAGACCGCACCGGCGGCCGGGGAGTACCTCGAGCTCGATCCGCCGCTGCCGGTCGAGACCCCGGGCAAGATCGAGGTGATCGAATTTTTCTGGTACGGCTGCCCGCACTGCTACGACCTCGAGCCGCTGATCGAGCCTTGGGCCAGGAAGCTCCCCGCCGACGTGGCGTTCCGCCGCGTCCCGGCAGTTTTCAACAATCCGCAGTGGACGCTCGATGCGCAGATCTTCTATTCGCTCGACGCGCTCGGCCTGGTCGAGCGGCTGCATCGCGCATTGTTCGACGCCATCCATCGCGATCACCTGCGCACGGCGGACCCTGCCGCGCTGCACGAATGGCTGCAGGCGAAGGGCGTGGACGTGACGAAGTTCGACGCCGCGATGCGCTCGTTCGGCGTGCAAAGCCGGGTGCGCCGCTCGGCGCAGCTCTCGATCGCCTATCAGATCACCGGCACGCCGGCGATGGGGGTGCAGGGCCGCTACACCGTCAATTCGGACGCCGTGAAAAGCCACGAAGCGCTGCTGTCGGTCACCGACTACCTGATCGGCGTGGTGCGCAAGAGCATGGCACGCAAGAGCTGAGCCGCGCGCGATGCGCGCGGTCATCACCGGAGCGTCCTCGGGCCTCGGCGAGGCGCTCGCGCGCCGTTACGCCGGCCCGCACGGCGCGCTCGGATTGATCGCGCGCCGCAAGGAGGCGCTCGATGCGCTCGCGGCGGAGCTGCCCGGGCACAGCGCGGTCTATCCCCTCGACGTCGGCGACGCGCAGGCGCTGGCACATGCCGCGCAGGACTTCATCGAACGCTTCGGTCTGCCCGACCTGGTGATCGCCAATGCCGGCGTGTCGGTCGGCACGCACGGCGAAGCGCTCGCCGACGCCGCCAGGCTGCGCCGCGTGCTTGAAGTGAACGTGATCGGCCTGGCGGCGACGCTCGCCGCCTTCGCCCCGGCGATGCGCGCCGCGGGTCGCGGCACGCTGTGCGGCATCACCAGCGTGTCCGGCTTTCGCGGCCTGGGCGGGGCCGGCGCGTACTGCGCCTCTAAAGCTGCCGCGATCACCTGGCTCGAGAGCCTGCGGGTCGAGCTGCGCGGGAGCGGCGTGGCGGTGGTGACCGTGTGCCCGGGCTTTATCGACACCCCCATGACGCGGGTCAACCGCTACCGCATGCCGTTCCTGCTGCCGGCGGACGAAGCTGCGAGGCGCATCGCGCGGGCGATCGAAGCGAAGCGGCGCCTGGCGGTGATTCCGTGGCAGATGGCGCTGGTCTCCTATCCCCTGCGCGCGATGCCCGGTTGGCTTTACGATCGCTTCGCGGCGCGCGCGCCGCGCAAGCCGCGTTCGACCGGCGAGTTTCAGTAGAACTCGTACTCGATGTGCGCGAGGAAGGTCTGATCGGGTGCCGCGGCGTTTAGGCCGAACACCATGCCGATCCGGTATTCGAGCTCGGTGCCGTGCGAACTGGCCAACTCGCCGCGCAAGATCGGCCCGATCTGGTAGCTGTTATCCGACGGACGCAGATAGAGCTCGAATCCCGGTGCGACGGCGCGGCTGATGTTGTACGCGAACGCATAGGCCGCTCGGCCCGCGAATTTCCCGCTTGCGCCGGCGCCGACCTCCTTCTCCCAGATCAGGTTCAGACGCTGGTTGATGCGGCCGCTCTGCCTTTCGAACAGCGGCCCGAACTCGAGCGCGCTCGGCACACCGGGCTGGCGCTTCTGCTCGTAGGACAGCACGAACCCCGGGTCGGCCCAGTACTTGCCCTGCGGGGCGAGCTGAAACACGTTCTCGAACTCGTTGCCGATCCACTGTCCTCCCTGGCCCGGAACGCGCTTGTACTCGCCGAGGTAGACCTCCGGGCGCCACCAGTCGGTAAACGCGTGTGCGACGGA
>JBOIFB010000220.1:0-4918 GCA_050741415.1 Burkholderiales bacterium
CGGAAGCATGATTCCGGCGGCGTAGAGGGCATATGTCCACCACACCGAGGCGAATACCGCGACGCCGCCGGAAATGAGGCCGGCGAGAATAAAGGCGAGAAATACTTGCTGATCGTCGGCGTGCGCCGGAAAGAATACAGCGCCGGCGATACCCCAGTTCACCCCTGCCGCCAGCGCGCCGATCGCCATCCAGCGAAGCCACTTTTCCTCGTCGCGGTCGGTACGCTGCAGGTAGCCGCGATAAAGAGCATAGCGCGCGGCCGTTATTGCGATCGTGATCAACCACCACATGATCGTCAAATCGCGATAACGGGGGGTCCAGAGTTCTACGGTGATGATTGCTCCGACCAACACCGTCAGCAGAATGCCGGCAATCGATTGGCGATAGAGATGAGCCACCCGATCGGCGAAGATTTTCTGCGCTGATTCTAGCGAGGGCTCACGGTCCGCTCCCGCAGCGAGTGCAGGTCGGTAGGCGATCGTGGATGCGGCTTCGGTGTTCATTCGGCGCCGTATGGGTTCGGGCCGATTATAGCCGTCAGAGCGCGGCCTAGGACGTGCGGAATGGGCGGACTACAGACTTTTGCCGTTGCGGATTACGCCGACGGCAACGCCCTCTATCGTCATGGAATCGCGCCGCAAGTCGAGCTCGATCGGTCTGAACTCCGGATTTTCGGGCAATAGCTGCACGGTATGGCCGCGCCGGCGGAAGCGCTTGACCGTCACTTCATCCGCGAGGCGTGCGACGACGATTTGGCCGCTGCGCGCATCGTGCCCGCGGTGCACCGCAAGCAGATCGCCTTCGAGTATCCCCGCATCGCGCATCGACATTCCGCGCACACGCAGGAGGTAGTCCGCGCGTGGGGTGAACAGATTGGGGTCGATCTGGAAGCGCCCCTGCAAATGCTCCTCGGCCAGCATCGGACTACCGGCCGAGACGCGTCCGACGACCGGCAAATCCATCAGTCTGCCGTGGCGCATGCTGGTCTTGTCGCGCATCCGTATGCCGCGCGAGGCGCCGGACGAAATATCCAACACGCCCTTGCGCGCAAGGGCCCGAAGATGCTGCTCGGCTGCATTTGCCGAGCGGAAGCCCATGGTGCGGGCGATTTCGGCGCGCGTGGGAGGATAACCCGACGCCTCGGTCAGCTCGCGAATGAGCTGCAGAATCTCGGCCTGCCGATCAGTGAGTGCTTCCATGTCTGCGGCTACTGG
Source organism: Burkholderiales bacterium (assembly GCA_050741415.1). Taxonomy (GTDB): domain Bacteria; phylum Pseudomonadota; class Gammaproteobacteria; order Burkholderiales; family SG8-39; genus DAHVFK01. The sequence goes on from JBOIFB010000220.1 coordinate 1,216, forward strand.
CTTCCCATTCAGCACTGAGATTATATACAGTATCTGCCAGGACGCAATGGGTTCGCGCAATAGCGGCGGGTTACAATGGCACGCTCGCCGTCCGGAATTGCTCCGTGATCATTCAGTCTCTGCTCGACACCGACCTGTACAAGTTCAGCATGATGCAGGTCGTGCTGCATCACTTTCCTGGCGCGCAAGTCGAATACAAGTTCAAATGCCGCACCGACGGCGTCAATCTGGCGCGCCATATCGACGAAATCGGAGCCGAGGTCGACGCGCTGTGCACCCTTCGCTTTCGTGACGACGAGCTGGCTTATCTGCGCACCATGCGGTTTCTGAAGTCCGATTTCGTCGATTTTCTCGGACTGTTCCAGTTCAATCGCCGTTTCATCAGCATTGAGGCGCTGCGCGAGCCGGAAGGCGAGATAGACGTCACGCTGCGTGGGCCGTGGCTGCACCTGATTCTGTTCGAGATTCCGGTCCTGGCAATCATTTCCGAGGTCTACTTTCGGCGCATGCAGCCGACCTACGATCTCAGCGAGGGCCGGCGCCGCCTGCGGTCGAAAATCGATCTGGTGCGCACGGTCGACTTGGCACTCAAGTTCAAGATTTCGGACTTCGGCACGCGTAGGCGCTTTTCGGCGCGCTGGCACGAGGAGGCTCTGCAAACCCTGAAGCGAGAGGTGCCGGAGCACTTTGCAGGCACGTCGAACGTCTGGTTCTCGATGCGCAACGAAATGACCCCGCTCGGTACTTTCGGGCACGAATATATGCAGGCGTGTCAGGCGCTCGGGCCCAGGCTGCGCGACTCGCAAGTGTTCGCATTCGACACCTGGGCGAAGGAGTACCGCGGAGACCTTGGGATCGCGCTATCCGACACTTATGGTCTTGACGCCTTTCTGCGCGATTTCGACATGTATTTCTGCAAACTTTTCGATGGCGCCCGGCACGACTCTGGTGATCCATTCGAGTGGGGCGAGCGCCTGATCGCGCACTACCACAAGAATCGAATCGACCCGCGCTCGAAGACTTTCATCTTCTCGGACCAGTTGTCTTTTCCCAGAGCAATCGAGATATCGCGCCACTTCCACGGCCGGGTCAAGACCGCGTTTGGAATCGGTACCAACCTCACCAACGATGTCGGATGCGACGCGCTGAACATCGTGATCAAGATGACTGAATGCAACGGCCAGCCGGTTGCGAAAGTGTCCGATTCGCCTGGCAAAACGATGTGCAAGGACGAAGGCTATCTGGCGTACCTTCGACAAGTATTCGGGCTCGCGCCGCCGGGAACGCGATAGGCAAGGTCTGGAAGCATCGGCGCACCACCGACGCACCGCGATTGCGGTACTCGTCACCTGCTTCGCACTCAACATGTTCGGGCGCGGAATCAGCGACACCTACACGGTGTTCCTGCTGCCGCTCGAGCGCGAATTCGGCTGGAGCTGGTCGCAGCTCACAAGCGTCTATTCGCTCTATCTGCTGGTAAGCGGCTTCGCTGCTCCGCTAGTCGGCATCCTATTCGACCGTCTCGGTCCGCGTTGGGTCTACGGCGCGGGAGCAAGCTTTCTTGGAGCCGCGTTCTTTTTTTCCGGTGGGATCTCCCATCTTTGGCAGTTCTACCTTCTGATTGGAGTCTCGGTCGGCATCGGCGTGGGCCTGACCGGCATGGTTCCCGCCTCGGGGCTTCTTTCGCGGTGGTACCGGGCGCGATTATCGACCGCGATCGGATTCGTGTTTTCCGCGGTCGGCATTGGTGCCGTCACATTGGTGCCGCTAACGCAATGGCTGGTCGACCGTTACGGATGGCAGGTCTCCTACCGAGTACTCGGAACGCTGCTGATCGGACTCGTCCCAGTGATCCTTTTCGTCGTTCCCTGGCACCGCTTTGCAGCGGGCCACCCTGCACACCGCAGAGACGCGCAAGAAGATGCTTCCACAGAAGGTTGGACTCTGCGCGAAGCGGTGAGCACGCGTATCTATTGGGCAATGGCGCAGGCGTTTTTTTGCACCGCAGCTGGAATGTTCATCATCATTGTGCAAACAGTGGCGTTTCTGATCGACGTCGGCTTTTCGCCGCTCACTGCGGCAACGGCATTCGGTTTCGTCGGAATGCTGTCGGTAATCAGCGTAACGGGAAGCGGCCTGCTGTCTGATCGCTTCGGCACGCGCCAGACCATATCGGTAAGCTTCGCCGGAACGGCGACCGGAATCGTGCTTCTGATGGCGCTCGCCGGCGGCGCGTTTCCCGCGTTGCTGGTCGCGTACGTAATCGTGTTCGGCCTGTGCCAAGGCGTGCGCGGACCGATCATTTCGTCGGTATGCACGAGAGTTTTCGCCGGACCCAGGGCTGCCACCATCTACGGCACCATATTCGCCACCAACTCGCTCGGTGCCGCCTTCGGCTCACTCATGGGCGGCGTGCTGCACGATCTGACCGGCGGCTATCGCGTCGGATTCGCTTTCGCGCTGTGCTTCATCGCGCTCGCCGTTGCGCCATTCTGGACCGTTCCGGTGCTGCGCAACTTTCGTTAATCGCGCAACAGGCCGGTTTCGCGCGCGGAGCGCTCCAACGTATCGCGAAACGCGGGGTGGGCGATGGCGATCATGCGCCGGGCACGTTCCGCAAGCGACCTTCCACGCAGGTCCGCGGTCCCGTACTCCGTGGCAAAAACTCCGGCCTCGCTGCGCGGTGTGACGACCGGACCGGAGAGTTGCGCCACCACTCGCGAGAACTTGCCGCTGACGCTCGAGGGCAGAACGACAAGGGAAGTGCCGCCGGGCGACCGATTCGCCGCGCGGACGAAATCGAGAGCGCCGCCGACCGCACCGACGTAGCTGCCGTTTGCGACCTCTGCGTTGACCTGCCCGGTCAGATCGACCTCGACCGCGGAATTGATGGCGACGAAATTCGGAAGCTGCGCCAATATTCTCGGATCGTGCGTATGCTCCACGGAGCGCAGCCACAGTGCGGAATTCTGATGCGCGAATTCGAACAGGCGGTGCGACCCGAGAAGCAGTCCCCCCACAGTGCGACCGGTATCGATCGGTTTGCGCGTATTGTTTATGACCCCGCTGCGCATCAAGCCGACGATCGAGTCCCCCAGGGCGCCCGAATGCACGCCGAGATCGCGCCGGTCTGCGAGCGCCACGAGCACCGCGTCGGGCAGCGCTCCGAGGCCGAATTCGAGCGTGGCCCCGTCGGGCACATATTGAGCGGCGTGCGCTGCGATGCTTCGTTCGGTCTCTCCCGGCTCCGCGCGGGGGCCGCACGCAAGGGGGCGCGATGTCTTCAGCGCGAGGGCGATATCTTCGGCGCGCAATACGTGATCGCAGTGCGTCCAGGGTACTTTATCGTTGATTTCTGCCAGCACGGTGCGCGCGCACTGGAGCGCTGGAACCAGATATTCGGCTGCCACGCCCAAGCTATGCTCTCCGCGCGCGTTCGGCGGACTGACCTGCACCATCACTACATCGGAGTGGATGCGCCCCTGGCGAATGAGAGCGGCGAGCTGAGAGTAAGGGTAGGGACAGATATCAAGTACGCCGGCATCTGCCAACGCACGATTGCCCCCTGCGCCGCAATATGCCGAAAGCCTCAGATGATCGGCATGCTCGGGGCGGACAATACCCGAGTAACTGATCCCCATGAACGGCCGCGCGCCGCTGAACTCGGCGCGCTGAGCGACCACGCCTCGACCAGAGTTTGCGG
>JBOIFB010000221.1:0-4871 GCA_050741415.1 Burkholderiales bacterium
GGTCTTGGCTGTTCGACGAGCTGTACCGGGCGCGCAACTTCAAGCCGTGGATGGCCAGGGGCCTGGTCACCGGCTCGCTCATGTTCGGCATGGATCAAATGCTGTTCGGCGGCAAGGCGCCATGGACGCTGCGCCACCGCCACGCCGACAACGAGACGTTGAAGAAGAAAACCGAGGCCGCGCCGATCGCCTACCCCAGGCCCGACGGCGTGCTGACCTTCGACCGGCTGACCTCGGTCTCGTTCTCCAACACCAATCACAACGAGGACCAGCCGATCCACCTCAAGCTCAAGGACCCGGCCGTGCCGATCAAGCTGAATCTCGAGCTGTACGACGCGCCCGAGCAGCGCTACTGTCCGGCGGGAGTGTACGAGATCGTGCGCGAAGCCGACGGCTCGAACCCGCGGCTGCAGATCAACGCGCAGAACTGCGTGCACTGCAAGACCTGCGACATCAAGGACCCGACCCAGAATATCGTCTGGGTCGCGCCCGAGGGCGGCGGCGGGCCGAACTACCCCAACATGTAAGCAGGCGGCGAGCGCATCTGATCCCCGAGGAATACGACGAGTCGTTCCAGCCGGTCATCGGCGCGCCGGTCACGATCCGGCCGCTGCGGCCCGACGACAGCGCGATCGAGCGTGATTTCGTCACCGGCCTGTCGGACGAGTCGCGCTACAACCGCCTGCTCGGCGGCGCGATCAAGGTCTCCGACGAGTACATCCGGCGCCTGACCGAGCTCGACTGGTCGAAAGAGGCGGCGTTCGCCGCGATCACCATGCTCGGCGACCGGGAATCGATCATCGGCGTGGCGCGCTACGTGATCGAGGACGATGGCGAGGACTGCGAGTTCGCGCTGGTGCTGGCCGATGCCTGGCAGGGTCGCGGCATCGGCCGGCGCATGCTCGAGAAGCTGATGAGGGTCGCCGCGCGGCGCGGCGCCAGGAGCATGCACGGCGACATCCTGTCGAGCAACGCGTCGATGCTCGCGCTGGCGCGCAAACTCGGCTTCCGCCTCAAGCGCCACCCCCAGGATGCGACCATCACGCGCGCCACGCGCGAGCTGACGTAATCCGGGCGGATAGGGCAGAATCCGGACCATGCCGGGGACGACGCAACACGCACCCAATTTCGTATTCATCCTCGCCGACGACCTCGGCTACGCCGATCTCGGCTGCTACGGCGGCCGCTCCCTCACCGCGCCGCGCGGCTCGTGCTCGCCGCACCTCGACCGCATGGCGGCAGAGGGCTTGCGCTTCACGCAGGGCTATTCGAATTCGCCGGTGTGCTCGCCCACGCGCTTCGCACTCGCCACCGGGCGCTATCAGTACCGCCTGCGCGGCGGCTGGGACGAGCCGATCGCCGGCCGCGCGCGCAATGATCCGGCCTACAGCCCCGTGCTCGGCCTGCCGCCGGCGCACCCCACCCTGCCTTCGCTGCTCGCGGACGCGGGCTACGCCACCGCCTTGATCGGCAAGTGGCACCTGGGCTATGCGCCGCACTTCGGTCCGTTGAAAAGCGGCTACCGCGAATTCTTCGGCGCCATGAGCGGCGGGCTGGATTACTTCACGCACTGCGACACCGCCGGAGTGCACGACCTGTGGGAAGGCGAGGCCGAGGTGCACCGCATCGGCTATCTCACCGACCTGCTGAGCGCGCGCACGGTCGACTACATCGGGCGCCAGCGCGGGCAGACCCGGCCATTCCTGCTCTCGCTCCACTACACCGCGCCGCACTGGCCGTGGGAAACGCGTGCCGACGAGGCCGAGGCGAAGCAGCTCGCGGCCAGCCGGGAGCACATCAGCCACGTCTCGGGCGGCTCGGTCGAAACCTACCTCACGATGATCCACCACATGGACGAGGGCATCGGCCGCATCCTCGCCGCGCTCAAGGACGTCGGCGCGGACCGGAACACGGTCGTCGTGTTCACCAGCGACAACGGCGGCGAGCGGTTTTCCGACGTCTGGCCGCTCACCGGCAAGAAGATGGACCTGCTCGAGGGCGGCATCCGGGTGCCCTACATCGTGCGCTGGCCGGCGCGGGTCAAGGCCGGCGGCGAAACGCCGCAGCTCGCCATCACCATGGACTGGGTGGCGACCTTTCTCGAGGCGGCGGGCGTGGCGCCGCATCCGGATTACCCGCTCGACGGCGCGACCCTGCTCCCGGTGCTGGACGACCCGGCGCGCACCTTCAAGCGCGATCTGTTCTGGCGCACGAACTACCGCAGCCAGCGCGCGCTGCGCTCCGGGCGCTGGAAATACCTCTCGACCGAGGACGGCGAATTCCTCTACGACCTCGAGCTCGACGCGCGCGAGCGCGCCAACCGCGCGCGGCGCGAACCCGCGCGGCTCGACGCGCTGCGCGCACGCTACGCTGAATGGGAAAAGACCGTGCCCGGCGTGCCCGAGGACGCGAAGTTCTCGCTCGTCACCAACAAGGGCAACATGGCGGCCCCCACGCCCTGAGCGCGCCGCGACGTTAACCCGGCGCAGGCGCGCCGCGGGCGAGCAGCGCGGCCACCTCGTCGCGCGGCAGCGGCCGGCTGTACAGGAAGCCCTGCATCTGGTCGCAGTGCATCAGACGTAACAGCTGCTCCTGCTCATCGGTCTCGACCCCTTCCGCGATCACCTTCAAGCGCAGCGACTGCGCAAGCGAGATGATCGTCGAGACGATGCTGGTGTCGTTCGGATTGCGGGTCATGCCGTGGACGAAACCGCGGTCGATTTTGACCGCGTCGATCGGCAGCCGGCTCAGGTAGGCGAGCGACGAGTAACCCGTGCCGAAGTCGTCGAGCGCGATGCTTATGCCGAACCGGCGCGCCTCGTTCAGCTTCGCGATGCTCTGCTCGATGTCCTGCATCAGCAGGCTCTCGGTGATTTCAAGATCTACTCCGTGGTCGTCGCCGCTGCCGAGCGCCTTGCGGAGGTCGGCGACGAAGCTGCCTCTCATGAGCTGCACCGACGACACATTGACCGCAATGCGGGGTGCGGCGAGGCCCGCCGCCTTCCAGTGGCGGTAGGTCGCGGCCGCGGCGGCCTGTGCCTGCTCGCCTGCCTCGATGATCAATCTGGTCTCCTCCAGTACCGGCACGAACATCGCGGGAGACACCGCCCGTCCTTCCGGATCGGTCCAGCGCATCAGCGCCTCGACGCCGACGATGCGGCGGCTGACCAGGTCGACCTTCGGTTGATAGTGCAGGATGATCTCGCCGCGTTCCACGGCGCGCCGCAGGCGCTGCTCGAGCTCGATTTTCTCCGTCACGCGGGCGTTGATGTTGGCAGCGTAGTAGAGATAGCGCTGGCCCGTCTCTTTCGCCCTGGTCAGCGCTGCCTCGGCGTTGTGCAGCAGCATCTCGGGATTTGCGCCGTCGTCCGGGTAGACCGCGAACCCGGCCTTCGCCGCGAGCTTGAGCTCGCGCCCCTCGAGCGTCAGCGGCGGGCCGAACACTTCCGCGGCCACCCGCTCCATGATCGAGACCGCATCGCTCGGGCTGGCGATCGCCGGAACCAGTAATGCGAAGCGGTTGCCGACTAGGCGTGCGATGTGTCCCGACTCGCTGCCCTTGGTGATTCGTTCCGCCAGAACCCTCAGCGCCTCGTCTCCCGCTTGCTCGCCCAGCGCCTCGTTGATCGCGCGGAAGCGCTCGACGTCGAACAACACCAGCGCGAGCGTCGCTGCGCTCTGGCGCGCCGCCTCAAGCGCCTGCGACAAACGGTCGCGGAACAGGGCGCGGTTAGCCAGCCCGGTCAGAGCGTCGTAGTAGGCGAGGTAATCGAGCTTCGCCTGCTTTGCCATCAGCTCGAGGCCGAACGCGGTATTGGACGCGATCTCGCTCAGCAGACGCACCTCGTCCTGGTCGAAAAAGCCGGCTTCACGCGCGTGCAGGACCAGCACTCCCGCGACCCGGTCCTCGACCACGAGCGGGAAGCAGGCGAGCGCGCGGCTCTCGGCGAGCGCCGGATCGGCGCCCGCCCGGGTGCGCTCGTCGTTGCGCAGATCGTTCGAGATCACCGGGCGCGCGCCGCGCAGCGTCCGCGCGATCAGGCTGTCGGCGTTCGCGGGATCGCGGTTATACGCGTCCAGCAGATCGAGGCAGGCCTGGCGCCCAATCCCGGCGCTCGAGGCGAGCCGCGCCCGCCCGGACTCGTCGAGCGCGACCACCCGCGCCACCGAGAACCCGCCCGCCGCGCGGGCGATCTCGCACAGCGAATCGAACAACGCCTGGCGCTCGCGAATGCGCACGATCGCCGAGTTCGTGTCTCCCAGCATGTCGCGGATCCGGCTCAGGCGCGCAATGCGATCTTCCTGCGCCCGGCGCTCGGTCTGGTCGCGGATCGTCGCCACCAACAGCGCTTCGCTGCGCGTGCCCAGCGGTGCGAGCGAAATCTCAACAGGGATTGCTTGTCCGTCGCTGCGCATCGCCACCACCTTGAGCTGCGCGCCCATCGCGCGCGCCCGCGGATCGGCCATGAAGCCGCTGCGATGCTCGGCGCGGTGTTTTCGCAGCCCCGTCGGGACCAGCATCTCGACGGCCTGGCCGATGAGCTCGGAGCGGTCGTAGCCGAACACCGTCTCGCAGCGGCCGTTCGCGAGCACGATGCCGTCATCGGCCCCGACCACGATCATCGGGTCGGGCGCGTATTCCATCACGTCGCGGAACATCGTCTCGGCCTCAAGCCGGGCGACGCGCTCTTTCGCGTCCTGCAGCGCACGTTCGATCGCGGGCGGCAGGCGCACCAGATTGTTTTTGAGCACGTAGTCCGTAGCGCCGTTCTTCAGCGCGCGGATCGCGTATTCCTCGCCGATCGTTCCCGAGACGAATATGAACGGCAGGGCGGGCGCAACCTTGCGCGCGAGCGTCAACGCGTACATGC
>JBOIFB010000222.1:0-4867 GCA_050741415.1 Burkholderiales bacterium
GCGGTTCGTCCGCCCAGTCGGTGGTGCTGATGTTCATCGTCATTACCTTGACGGTGATCCAGTTCCGCTACGTCGAACGCAGGGTCCAGTACTGACGCCGCATGATCGAGAATCGTCCGCTCCTGGATGTCACCTCGCACCTGGTGCTGATCCTCGGCGCGCTGGTCGTCGCGTTTCCGCTCTACGTAGCATTCGTCGCTTCGACCCTGCCTTACGAGCAGATCGTATCGGTGCCGATGCACATGCTCCCCGGCGACCGGCTGCTCGAGAACTACGGCCAGGTGCTGCTGCACGGCTCGACCAAGGGCTCGGGCGCCCCGGTGCTGCGCATGCTGTTCAACAGCCTGGTGATGGCGCTCGTGATTTCGATCGGCAAGATCGCGATCTCGATCATTTCGGCGTTCGCGATCGTCTACTTCCGCTTTCCGCTGCGCAGCTTCTTTTTCTGGATGATCTTCGTCACGCTGATGCTGCCGGTCGAAGTGCGCATCATCCCGACCTTCCAGGTGATCGCCGACCTGGGCATGCTCAACACCTACGCCGGCCTGACGCTGCCGCTGATCGCATCGGCCACGGCGACTTTTCTGTTCCGCCAGTTCTTCAAGACGATTCCGGACGAGCTCGCCGAGGCTGCGCGCATCGACGGCGCCGGGCCGATGCGTTTCTTCTGGGACGTGGTGCTGCCGTTGTCGAAGACCACCATCGCGGCGCTGTTCGTGATCCAGTTCATCTACGGCTGGAACCAGTACCTGTGGCCGCTGCTGATCACCAGCCAGGAGTCGATGTACACCACGGTGATCGGGATCAGCCGCATGATCGTCGGCGGCGATGCCGCCACCGAGTGGCACCTGGTCATGGCCACCGCGATGCTGGCGATGCTGCCGCCGGCGCTGGTCGTGCTGCTGATGCAGAAGTGGTTCGTCAAGGGGCTCGTGGAGACGGAGAAATAAATGGCGGAACTTTCGTTTCGGGACGTCAGAAAAAATTACGGCGAGCTCGAGGTCATCCACGGCGTGAGCATGGACGTGACGGACGGCGAGTTCGTGGTCATCGTGGGCCCGTCGGGTTGCGGCAAGTCGACGCTGCTGCGCATGGTGGCCGGACTCGAAGCGATCACCTCGGGCGAGATCGGAATCGGCGGACGCGTCGTCAACCAGCTCGAGCCGAAGGATCGCGACATTGCGATGGTGTTCCAGAACTACGCGCTTTATCCCCACATGTCGGTCTACGGCAACATGTCCTACGGCCTGCGCATCCAGCGCATGGCGAAGGCCGAAATCGAGACGCGCGTGCAGCGCGCGGCCGAAATTCTCGAGCTGAAGCCCTACCTCGCGCGCAAGCCGCGCGAGCTCTCGGGCGGCCAGCGCCAGCGCGTCGCCATGGGTCGCGCGATCGTGCGCGAGCCGGCAGTCTTCCTGTTCGACGAACCGCTTTCCAATCTCGACGCCAAGCTGCGGGTCCAGATGCGCGCCGAGCTGCAGGCGCTGCACCGGCGCTTGGGCACCACGAGCCTGTTCGTCACCCACGACCAGGTCGAAGCGATGACGCTCGCGCAGCGCATGATCGTGATGAACGCGGGTCGCGCGGAGCAGATCGGTGCGCCGCTCGACGTCTACGCGAAGCCGGCGACGACCTTCGTGGCGGGTTTCATCGGTTCGCCGGCGATGAACCTGGTGCCCGGCGAGCGCGGCGGGCGCAAGCTGCTGTTCGGCATCCGCCCGGAGCATCTCGAGCCTTGCGCGGAGGCCGATGCCAAGTTCGTGGTCGATGTCGATCTCATCGAGCCGCTCGGCGCCGACACGCTGGTGTACGGCCATCTCGATGGCGGGGGCGCAGGCGCGCGCATCGCGGCGCGGCTGCAGGCTTCCGTCGACGCGCACACCGGCAGGCTGCCGCTGCGCTACGACCCCGCGAAAGGTCACTATTTCGACGCCGTCACCGGGGCGCGGATCGAATGAGCGGACATTGGCGCTACCCGCGGATCCTGGCGCACCGCGGCGGCGGAACGCTCGCGCCGGAGAATACGCTCGGCGCGATCCGCTTCGGCGCCTCGCTCGGCTTCCGGGGCGTCGAGTTCGACGTCATGCTGGCGGGCGACGGCACGCCGGTGCTGATCCACGACGAAGCCCTCGCGCGAACGACCGGCGCTCCCGGCGAGGTGGCCAAAACTCCGTATCCGCAGCTCGCCAAGCTCGATGCCAGCCGCCGCTTCGGGGCGAAGTGGCGCGGCGAGCGCATCCCGAGCTTCGAGCAGGCGGCGCGGCTGTGCCGCGAGCTCGGGCTGTGGGCCAACGTCGAGATCAAGCCCGCCGCCGGCTACGAGCGCCGCACGGGGGAGGCGGTCGCGCGCATGTCGCGCGAGCTCTGGCGCGGCGCGGCGCAGGCGCCGCTCTTGTCCTCGTTCTCGCCGCTCGCGCTCGCGGCGGCGCGCACCGCGGCGTCCGAGCTGCCGCGCGGTCTGATCGTCGGGCGCATTCCGCCCCAGTGGCTCGAAATACTGCACGACCTCGAATGCGTGTCGCTGCACTGCAATCACCGTGCGCTCGGTCGGCGCACGGCCGACGCGGTGCACGCCGCCGGCTACGCGCTGCTGTGCTGGACGGTGAACGACCGGCGCTCGGCGCGCAAGCTGCTGCGCTGGGGCGTCGACTGCCTGGTCACCGACGCGCTCAAGCGCATCGGGCCGCAGTTCGGCTAGAAGGGCAGCTCCGCTTCCGGCTTGAGCGGCGCGAGCGCACGCCGGAACTCCTGCTGGATGCGCGCGAGCGCCTCGCGCGTATCGGCCTCGAAGCGCAGCACGATTACCGGCGTGGTGTTGGAAGCGCGCGCGAGGCCGAAACCGTCCGCGTATTCGGCGCGCACGCCGTCGATGGTGAGAACGCGCTGCGCGTCGGGAAACGGCCTGGCTTGCTGCAGCCTGGCCACCAGCGCGTGCGGCTCGCCTTCGGCCAGCTTCCATTGCAGCTCCGGCGTGGAGGGCGCGTTGGGCAGCGCCTTGAGCGCGCGGCTCGCGTCCGCGTCGCGCGACAGGATCTCGAGCAGGCGCGCGCCCGCGTACAGCGCGTCGTCGAAACCGTACCAGCGCTCCTTGAAGAAGGTATGGCCCGACATCTCGCCCGCAAGCGGCGCGCCGGTTTCCTTCAGCTTGGCCTTGATGAACGAATGCCCGGTCTTCCAGATCAGCGGTTTTCCGCCGTGGCGCTCGATCCAGGGCGCGAGCAGGCGCGTCGACTTGACGTCGTAGATGATTTCCGCGCCAGGGTTGCGCGACAGCACGTCGGCCGCGAACAGCATCAGCTGGCGGTCGGGGAAGATGATCTCGCCGTCCTGGGTGACCACACCCAGCCGGTCGCCGTCGCCGTCGAAGCCGAAGCCGATCTCGCTCGCGCCCGTTTTGAGGCGCGCGATCAGCTCGGCCAGGTTCTCCGGGTGGGAGGGGTCGGGATGGTGATTCGGGAAGTCGCCGTCCACCTCGCAGTACAGCTCCTCGACTTCGCAGCCCAGGCGCCGGTACAGGCGCGGCGCGAGCATCCCGGCGACGCCGTTGCCGCAGTCGGCCGCAATGCGCATCGGCCGCGCGAGCCTGACGTCGCCCGCGATGCGCTCGACGTAGGCGTCGAGCACGTCCGCGCGGCTGCGCTTGCCGGCGCCCGGGGCGATGCGCCCGCCTTCGATGCGCCGGCGCAGGTCCTGGATCGCGTCGCCCGCCAGCGTCTCGCCCGCGACCACCATCTTGATTCCGTTGTACGCGGGCGGGTTGTGGCTGCCGGTGACCGCGACGCAGCTGCCGCAGCCCAGGTGGTGCGCGGCGAAGTAGGCGACCGGCGTCGGCACCATGCCAAGGTCGATCACGTCCGCGCCGGCGGCGCAGATCCCGTCGGCGAGCGCGTCGGCGAGCTGCGGTCCCGAGTGGCGCCCGTCGCGCCCGACGGCGAAGGCGGGCGCGCCGCGCTCGACGCCCAGGCTGCCGAGCGCGCGGCCGACCTCGCGCACGATCGCGGGCGTAAGCGTCTTTCCGACGATGCCGCGGATGTCGTAGGCGCGGAAGATTTCCTGGGGGACCGTCATTCGGCCGATAAAAAAGCGTCGATGCGTTGCGCCAGCCAGGCGCGGCGCGCGGGAAACCCGGCGTGTCCGCCCGTTGCCGGAAATTCTAGCACCACGTCGCGCGCCGCCCGCCGGCTCGCCGCGAGCAGCGCCTCGGCCGGCAGGAACGGGTCGTTGAGCGCGTTCAGCACCAGCGTCGGCACGCGCACCTGCTCCAGCCACGGGCCGCACGACGCCCGAGCCCAGTAATCGCGCACGCCGCGAAAGCCGTGCAGCGGCGCGGTCACCAGATCGTCGAACTCGTACAGCGTGCGCGCGCGCGCCACGCGCTGCGCGTCGTACAGCCCCGGAAAGCGCTCGAGCTTGGCCAGCGCCTTGCGCTTCATCGTGGCCAGGAACGCGCGCGTGTAGAGCTCGCGGTTGAAGCCGCGATCGAGCGTGAAGCCGGCCGCGGCGAGGTCGATCGGCGCCGAGACCGCGACCGCGCGCCGCACGATCGCCCCGGCCGCGGCGCCGCGTTCGCCGAGCCACTTGAGCAGGGCGTTGCCGCCGAGCGAAACGCCCACGGCGTACAGCCGGCCTTCGGCGCCGGGCGCCGCGGCGCATCGCGCGCGCAGGCGGCGCAGGATCCAGTCGATCTCGCCGCTGTCGCCCGAGTGGTAGGCGCGCGGCAGCCGGTTCGGCTCGCCCGAGCAGCCGCGAAAGTGCGGCAGCGCGCAGCGCCAGCCGCGCGCGGCAGCGTGCGCTGCGACTGCGCGCGCGTAGTGGCTCGCGGAGCCGCCCTCCAGGCCGTGGAACAGGACCACCATGCGTGCCGCCG
>JBOIFB010000223.1:0-4816 GCA_050741415.1 Burkholderiales bacterium
AAGCTTGATCCGGCCCTTCTTGTAATGCAAGTCCAGCGGGATCAGGGTATAGCCGCGCTGCTCGACTTTGCCGATCAAGCGGTGGCTCTCTTCAACGTGCATGAGCAACTTGCGGCTGCGGGTTGGATCGGGCACGAAATGCGTCGATACGGTAGGCAGCGGACTAATATGTGCGCCGACCAGCCACAACGCGCCGTTGCGCACGAGCACGTAGCCGTCACCGAGTTGTACTCGGCCTGCGCGGATTGCCTTGACCTCCCATCCCTCCAGGACAAGACCGGCTTCGTAGCGTTCCTCGACGAAATAATCGTGGAAGGCCTTGCGGTTCTGGGCAATCGACATGAATGTGCACCGGGGCGGGCGCTGATTGTATCAGCGGAGCAAACGTGGCATTGAAGCGGGTAGTGCGTTCGGCCATCGTCGAGCACCCCGCGGCTGCAGTCTATTCACTCGTCGACGATATCAAATCCTACCCCGTGTTCCTGCCCTGGTGCCGTGGCGCGAAAGTGCTTGAGCGCACCCCGTCTCGCACCGTGGCGACGCTCATCGTCGGCGTGCGCGGCATCAGACAGTCATTCACGACCGAGAATGTCAATCGCCCTGACGAGGGGATCGATCTGCGGCTAATGGAGGGGCCGTTCAGGGCGTTCTCGGCTGCTTGGCGTTTCGCCACGCTGAACGAACACGCGGTGCGCATAGAGTTTTCGATGGAGTACGAATTTTCGAGCAAAGTGCTGGGCAAACTGCTCGAACCGCTATTCGACCAGATTGCGGATACCATAGTCACTGCCTTCAGCCGCCGGGCAGACCGAATCTATGGAAAATCTCCGGGTTGACGTCGTTTACGCGCTGCAAGATGCGCAGCACGTACTGAGCGTCAGCTTGGCACCAGGCGCAACGGTGGCCGATGCGCTCGAAGCCTGCGGCATCTGCGCGCGACACCCCGAATTCGATCCTGCCCGCCAGGCAGTCGGGATCTTCGGTCGTCGAGTAAGGCTGAATCAGCGGTTGCGCCAGGACGATCGGGTGGAAATCTATCGAGCGCTCATCACCGACCCGAAGTCGGCTCGCCGCCGGCGCGCGGCGATACGCCGGCGCTAGCCGTCTAGTTGCACCACTGACTCAGGGCCTCGTGCGCTCGGGCGGCGTCCTCTGTCCGTTCGGCGTCGCTGATGTAATAACGCTCGCCGTTGCTGTCTACCCGCGTGATCCGCTGCCCGCTTTCGAGCGTTCGCAGCGATTGCCGTGCGTTCTCGCAATTGACTTTCTTCGCCTCGGCTGCCTGGCGCTCTTGGCTGGCCTTAGCCGCCGCATCCTGCGCCTCCTTCATTCGGCGACGGAATTGAAATTCCTGCTCGGCCGGCGTTAGCGGCCCCTTCTTCGCTTCCCTGGCGCCCTTGGAATCCTGAGTGGCATCGGCCGGTGCCGTGGAAGGAGCGGGGGCGGTCACTCGCAATGGCGTCACCTTGACCCCGGGCGGCGGAGTGTCTCCAAACCCGACGTGTCCGTTTTCGTCCACCCACCTGTAGGCTTGGCCGTGCGCCGTGCCAACCGCAGCGGCCGCCAGCGCGATCCATATCCATCGCTTCATGCTCTCTCCTCGTGCTCCAATCCGAGGGCATAGCGCGTCAAGTTTCGCCCTGCAGGACACGACGACGGTATCGATTTTCACAGCGATCGTCAAACGCCATCGCACGGTCGTGAACTAATTCCGCCGATCCCCCCGGGGTTCGCCCGCCGCAAGCCTCGCGTATAATGCGTATTTGCGAGAAAGGTAGCCTAAATGCGCGTCATTCAGAGGGCGCTGACCTTCGACGACGTTCTCCTCCTTCCCGCCCATTCGCGCGTCCTGCCGCGCGATGTTTCCCTGAAAACCCGCCTGACCCGAACGCTCGCGTTGAATATTCCGCTCGTGTCCGCCGCCATGGACACTGTGACGGAAGCGCGTCTGGCAATCGCTGTAGCGCAGGAGGGGGGAATCGGAATCGTGCATAAGAACTTGCCGCCGAAAATCCAAGCAGCAGAAGTGGCCAAAGTGAAGCGATTCGAATCTGGCGTCCTGCGCGACCCAATGACAGTGACGCCCGAAATGACCGTGCGTGATGTGATCGCATTGCAGAAGCAGCACAAGATCTCGGGCTTCCCCGTTCTCAAAGGCGACAAGGTGGTGGGCATCGTCACCAACCGCGACTTGCGCTTCGAGGCGAAGCTCGACCAGCAGATCAAGTCGATCATGACCCCGCAGCGCAAGCTCATCACGGTGCGCGACGGCGCAACCCGTGAGGAAGCGATGCAGCTCATGCACAAGCACAAGCTGGAGCGCGTCCTCGTAGTGGACGAAGACTTCCGTCTGAAAGGGCTGGTAACGGTCAAGGACATCCTGAAGGAGAGCGAAAACCCGAACGCCTGCAAGGATCCGAGCGGTAAGCTGCGCGCAGGAGCCGCAGTAGGCGTGGGCGAGGGCACAGAAGAGCGTGTGGAGTTGCTGATCGAGGCGGGCGCAGACGTGCTGGTGGTGGATACTGCGCACGGCCACGCGCAAGCAGTACTTGACCGCGTCCAATGGATCAAGAAGAACTTCCCGGCGGTCCAGGTCGTAGGCGGGAACGTAGGCACCGGAGACGGGGCCAAGGCGCTCGTCGATCACGGCGCGGACGGGGTCAAGGTCGGAATTGGCCCGGGGTCGATCTGCACTACCCGCATCGTTGCCGGCGTAGGCGTGCCGCAGATTACGGCGATCCAGAATGTGGCCGATGCGCTCAAAGGCAGCGACGTGCCGCTGATCGCGGACGGCGGGGTGCGCTACTCGGGGGATGTCGCCAAGGCGCTCGCCGCCGGGGCACATAGCGTAATGCTCGGCTCGCTGTTCGCCGGCACCGAAGAGGCCCCGGGCGAGATCGAGCTTTACCAGGGGCGCTCATATAAGTCTTACCGGGGAATGGGGTCGCTCGGAGCGATGCAGAAGGGCGCTGCCGACCGCTACTTTCAGGACTCTGAGATGAACGTCGACAAGCTGGTGCCTGAAGGGGTAGAGGGCCGAGTGCCCTATAAAGGCACCGCAATCTGGGTCGTGCAGCAGTTGCTCGGCGGGGTGCGGGCGAGCATGGGCTACACCGGCTGCGCCACTGTGGACCAGCTTCGAACAAGAGCGCAATTCGTCGAGATCACCTCAGCCGGCGTGCGCGAATCGCACGTGCACGACGTGCAAATCGTCAAGGAAGCTCCGAACTACCGGGTCGAATGAGAACAGGATGCACGACAAGGTCCTGATTCTCGATTTTGGCGCCCAGTACACGCAGCTGATCGCGCGCCGGGTGCGCGAAGCCAAGGTCTACTGCGAAATCCATCCCTGCGACGTCTCGGACACCTTCGTACGCGAGTTTGGCGCTAAGGGAGTCATTCTCTCCGGAAGCCACATGTCCGCGTACGAGGAGTTCACCGGGCAGGCGCCGAAGGCCGTGTTCGAGCTCGGCGTGCCGGTGTTGGGCATCTGCTACGGCATGCAGACCATGGCGCAGCAGCTGGGCGGCAAGGTCGAGCCCGGCAAGGTGCGCGAGTTCGGCTATGCAGAGGTGCGCGCACGCGGACATACTCGGCTGCTGGAAGGCATCGAGGACCTGCGCAATGCCGAAGGGTACGGGCTGCTCAAGGTGTGGATGAACCACGGCGACAAAGTGGTCGAGCTGCCGACCGGTTTCACGCTAATGGCCTCGACCGAGGCCTGCCCGATTGCCGGGATGGCGGACGAAACGAGGCGCTTCTACGGCGTGCAATTCCACCCGGAGGTGACCCACACGGCGCAAGGCAAGCGAATTCTCGAGCGTTTTGTGCTCGGCATCTGCGGCTGCACCGGCGACTGGAGGATGCCAGATTACGTAAGCGAGGCCGTCGCCGCAATCCGGGCCCAGGTCGGCGAGGATGAGGTAATCCTGGGACTCTCCGGGGGGGTCGACTCGTCGGTAGCGGCGGCGCTAATTCACATGGCGATCGGCAGCCGGCTAACCTGCGTGTTCGTCGACCACGGACTTCTGCGCCTGAACGAGGCGGCGCAGGTATTGGAAACCTTCGCTCGTCACGTGAATCTCAAGGTGATCCACGTAGACGCGGCGGACGAATTCTTTCTCGCCTTAAAGGGGGTTTCGGAGCCGGAACAAAAGCGCAGGATCATCGGCCGGCATTTCATTGACGTGTTCCAGCGCGAGGCGACCAAGATCGGCAACGCGAAATGGCTCGCTCAGGGAACGATCTACCCCGACGTTATCGAATCGGCCGGCGCCAAGACCAACAAGGCCACCAGCATCAAGTCGCACCACAACGTGGGCGGGCTGCCCGAGACGCTGCATCTCAAACTGATCGAGCCGTTGCGCGAGCTGTTCAAGGACGAAGTGCGCGAGCTCGGGTTGGCGCTGGGCCTTCCGCGTGAGATGGTGTTCCGTCATCCGTTTCCCGGACCGGGGTTCGGGGTACGGGTTTTGGGCGAAGTGAAACGCGAATACGTCGAGCTGCTAAAGCAGGCGGACGCCATCTTTATCGACGAGCTGAGGCAGTCCGGCTGGTACGATAAGACCGCCCAGGCGTTCGCCGTCTTCCTGCCGGTGAAAGCGGTCGGCGTGATGGGCGATGGCCGGACCTACGAGTACGTGGTGGCGCTGCGCGCGGTACAGACCACGGACTTCATGACCGCGGACTGGGCCGCGCTGCCGCACGAGCTGCTGGCGCGCGCATCCAATCGGATCATCAATCAGGTGCGCGGCATTAATCGTGTGACCTACGACATTTCGTCCAAGCCGCCCGCAACGATCGAGTGGGAGTAGGG
>JBOIFB010000224.1:0-4799 GCA_050741415.1 Burkholderiales bacterium
ATATGCTTCAGGCTGCCCAGCCATACCTGGAGCGCCTCGCCGAAAACGTAGCCGATCGACGCCACGGCGGCCGCCCACACCATCGCCGCAACGAGGTCTAGCGCGGCAAAGCGCGGCCAGGGCACCTGGCTCATGCCGATCGCGATCGGCCCGACCGTGCGCAGCCCGTACAGAAATCGCAGCGACAGGATCACCGGCAAATCGTAGCGCGAGAGCAGCGCGCGCATGCGCTCCGCCTTGGGCTTGAGGCGCGGGAAGCGCGCGAGCAGGCGCTCGCCGTTGCGGCGCCCGACGAAGAACCAGATCTGCTCGCCCAGCAGGCCGCCGGCGGCCGCGGTCGCGATCACCCATGGCAGCTCGAGGTAGCCCGACTGCGCGGCGAAGCCGGCCAGCAGCAGCACCGTCTCACCCTCGAGCAGCGTCCCTGCGAACACCACGGGATAGCCCCAGGTCTGCACCAGCTGCGCGAGGTCCATGGAGCGGCATTCTGACGCAAAATACGCACATGCAGGCCGATCGTCCCCGCGTCGTCATCCTGGGCTGCGGCTTCGGCGGCCTGTTCGCCGCGCGCGAGCTGGCGCGCGCGCCGGTGCGCGTGACGGTCCTCGACCGCACCAACCACCACCTGTTCCAGCCGCTGCTCTACCAGGTCGCCACCGCCGGGCTCGCCGCGCCGGCGATCGCGGCGCCGATCCGGCAGATCCTCGCCGCGCAGGAGAACACCACCGTGCTCTACGGCGAGGCCGCGCGCGTCGACGTCGCGCGGCGCACCGTGGTGCTCGAGGACGGCGGCGAAATCGCCTACGACCACCTGATCGTCGGCACCGGCTCGACTCACAGCTATTTCGGCCGCGACGACTGGGCCGCGCATGCACCCGGGCTCAAGACGCTCGATGACGCGTTCGAGCTGCGCCGGCGCATCCTGCTCGCCTTCGAGCGGGCCGAGCGCGAGCAGGACCCGGCGCGGCGCAACGCCTGGCTCACTTTCGTGGTCGTCGGCGCCGGCGCGACCGGCGTCGAAATGGCAGGCACCCTGGCCGAGATCGCGCGCCACACCCTGCGCGGCGAATTCCGCCGCTTCGACCCGCGCAACGCGCGCGTAGTGCTGATCGAAGGCGGCGAGCGTGTCCTGCCCGCCTACCCGCCCGACCTGTCGGAAAAAGCGAGGCTCCAGCTCGAGCGCCTCGGCGTCAGCGTGTGGCTCGGCCGCCAAGTGAGCGGCGTCGACGCCGACGGCGTGCGCGTGAGCGACGAACGCCTCGTCGCGAAGACCGTGATCTGGGCCGCCGGCGTCGCCGCCTCGCCCCTGGGCGCTACTCTCGGCGCTTCGCTCGACCGCACCGGGCGCGTCATTGTCGAGCCCGACCTCACGCTCCCCGGCCATCCCGAGATCTCCGTCATCGGCGACCTCGCCGCGCTGCCCTGGCACACACCGTCCGTCCCCGGCACCGCCCCGCCCGCGAAGCAGATGGGCCGCCGCGCCGCGAAGAACATCCACCTTCGCCTGCGCGGCCGGCCCGTCAAGCCCTTCCGCTACCGCGACTACGGATCGCTGGCCACCATCGGGCGCAGCAAGGCCGTCGCCCTGCTCGGCCGCATGAAGCTCTCGGGCTACCCCGCCTGGCTGATGTGGCTCAGCGCCCACATCTTCTTCCTGATCGGCTTCCGCAACCGCATCATGGTCCTGATCGACTGGGCCTGGGCCTACTGGACCTTCGAGCGCAGCGCGCGGATCATCGCCGAGCCGCCCGCCAAGAAGCGCTCCTCTACTTGAGCCAGGCTAGCCGCCGGCCACGCCTTGCGTATTGACGTAGAGCGCATAGAGCGAGGTGGTCGCCGCCATGAAGAGCCGATTGCGGTGCGCGCCGCCGAAGCAGACATTGGCGCAGCGTTCCGGCAGATCGATGCGGCCGATGAGGCGCCCGTCCGGATTGAACACGTGCACGCCGTCCAGGCCCTCCTCGCCCATGCCCCAGCCGCACCAGAGGTTGCCGTCGGTGTCTACGCGAAAACCGTCGGGCGTGCCTTTCGGCCCCGCGTCGATCAGGACCCGCCGCTTCGCGAGCGACTTTCCGCCCACGACGTCGTAGGCGAGGATCGCGCGCGGCACCGAGCGCGACTCGACGACGTAGAGCATCGACTCGTCCGGCGAGAACGCGAGCCCGTTCGGCTGGTTGATGCCCTCGGCGACGATCGCGAGCGCGCCCGCAGGATCGATGCGATAAACGTGGGTCGGCACCTCCGAAGGCGCCTTGAAACCCTCGTACCACGACAGGATGCCGAAGCTCGGGTCGGTGAACCAGATCGAGCCGTCGGACTTGCAGACGATGTCGTTCGGCGAATTGAGGCGCTTGCCCTCGAACCGGTCGGCAAGCACCGTGATCGCCCCGTCGGCCTCGGTACGCGTGACGCGGCGCGCGCCGTGCTCGCAGGTGAGCAGCCGCCCCTGCCGGTCGCGCGTATTGCCGTTGGCGTGGTCGGAAGGCTTGCGCCAGGGGCCGACCGCTCCGCTCTCCTCGTCCCAGCGCCACATGCAGTTGCCGGGCACGTCGCTCCAGAGCAGGCAGCGAAGGTCGCCGAAATAGACCGGGCCCTCGGCCCAGCGCGTGACGCCCGCCGCCAGGCGCTCGACCTTGGCCAGCGGCAAGCGGTAGCGGGCGAAGGACGCGTCCACGTCCCTGACCGCGAAATCGGGAACGCGCAAACTGGGTGTCCAGTCGGGCATGGACGCACTATACCGGCCACGAAGCCGATCTTCATCACCCATAGATTCCTGCTTCTGGTTGGACAGCCACTCGCGCAAGCGCACGACCACGAAATCGACGATGTCGCGCGGAACCTCGTGCGCCACGGCCAGAAACTTCGTCGCGACGTCCGCCGGAGCGAACGGACCATCGGCAACCAGGATCGGGGCCTGCTTCACCACGCCGACCGACTCGCCGTCGTCGACGCGCTCATGCACGAAACCCTCCCCCGCCTTCCAGCGAATCGCGTGCTCGTCCCGATACTTCCCGTAGCAAAGCTGAAACGCAACCGGCGCGCCGTCGCCATCGAACCAGACCCACAGATCCTGCTCGTGCGAAAAGAAGCACCGGCGACGCGATTCTCTGGAAATTACCCCTTCAAGTGGGTCAGTTCTGCGTGGACGTCAACATGTTAATCGCATCCCTGGCCTTCGAGCAGGGCAACGCGGCCTATCTGGGACTGGAGCGACTCGGTATCTTGATCGGCTCACTGGTTTCCGGGTTGCTGGGTTACATCGTTCTTCGCATGTCGTCGGGCAATGGGGTCACGACCGCATAACTTCAGCTTGCAGCGGACGACGCGCCGCGCCGCCGCGGAAGCCGGGCGTTATGCCGCAGAAGACGGCTCGGCTTGACATGCCATATATGGTATAGGCACAATGCAGTATGTGGCGCATCGAGGAGCACCGCCGAGTCGACGAGCAGCTATCGTCGGCGCCGCCGGAGATCCTCAAGCGGTACGAGAAGTGGAAGGACATCGCCATGCTTTCCGGCCCGCCGGGGCTTCGGTTGATCAAGGGCCTCAATGACGAAGCCCTCTCGGGAGAGTGGAAGGGTCATCGCTCCTCGCGCCTCGGGCTTCAATGGCGGCTCATATACCGCACCGTGCCCGCGGAGCAGTTGTTTCAGGTGATATCGATCACCGCCCATGACTATCGGAGGCCGTAGATGAGCCAGTTCCGTCCCGCGAAAAAACGCATCACCGTATCGGTGGGGGAGTCAGTGCGCATCATCCGCGAGCTACAAGGCTTGAGCCAGAACCAGCTCGCGGCGCGCACCGGCATCCCGCAGGCCACCCTTTCTGCCATCGAAAATGACCGCGTTCGCCTGGGCGTGGAGCGCGCGAAGGTACTTGGGAAGGCTCTCAAATGCCACCCCGCCGTGCTGGTGTTCCCCGGATGGGAAGATCATCTACAAACTGCGGCATAACCAGCTGCTGCAGCCGACGCGCTAAAGCGCGCGGCTGAGCGCCACGTTCGGCCTCATAGAGGGCAATCAGCAGCTTCCTTGACACGTGTATTTAATGTAGCTACATTAAAGAATGCGTTTCGAGTTTGATGCGGACAAAGACAGGGCGAACCAGGAAAAGCACGGCGTCTCTCTGGTCCTGGCAGTCGAGCTCGACTGGGATGCAGCGTTGGTATGGGTTGACGGGCGATTCGAGTACAGCGAGACGCGCATGATCGCGCTCGCACCGAAAACCGGAATCCTGTACTACGTTGCCTTTGTTGATCGAGGCGAAGTACGCAGGATCATCAGCCTGCGCCGCGCCAATCGTCGTGAGGTGAAATACTATGTCCAAAGCTCCTAAGCGGCCATCTGTTCGAATCCCAACCCTCGAGCAAGACCGGCGCATTACTGCAGCGGCGAAGAGCGACCCTGACGCTCCCCCGCTTACGCCAGGACAGATGAAGGCAATGGTGCCGATGCGAGCTTTGCGCGGACGCCCGAAATCCGAGAGGAAGAAGCTGCTCGTTTCGGTTCGCTACAGTCCCGAGGTTGTTGCGTATTTCAAGTCCACGGGCGAAGGCTGGCAATCCCGAATGGATGGTGTTCTGCGGAAGTATGTGGAACGTCATTCCCGCGGCGCGTGACGATGAGGCCGAACCAATCGTTGCAGCCGACCGCCTGCAGCGGCGGCTGAACGATACTATAAGGACTATAAGGACTATAAGGACTTCCCCGTTTCTGCAACGGGAACGGAGATGACGAGAGAAGGTCGGACTGCGTCACTATAACCGGCCTGTTTGTGAGCAATGAATGCTCTGGCCCGAA
>JBOIFB010000225.1:0-4770 GCA_050741415.1 Burkholderiales bacterium
CCCCTACCCCATGCGCGGCCGAGATCGCCGCCGGTGCGCCGAGACCAAGCTCGTGGAATTCGGCCGTCGCGCTGTCCGCGGCAAGCCCCTCGCACTTGTTGACCGCGACCCAGATGCGCTTCCTGAGTTTGCGCAGGCGTGCTGCGATCTCCCGATCGGCCGGAATCAGACCGCTTCGACCGTCGACCACGAACACCACGGCGTCCGCTTCGGCCAGCGCCTGCTCGGCCTGGCGCGCCATTTCGACGAAAATTCCCTGGCGTGCGCCGAGTTCCAATCCGCCGGTGTCGATGACGATAAAAGAGCGCTCGCCGAACGTGGCGTCGCCATAATGCCGGTCGCGCGTCACCCCGGGTACGTCGACCACGATCGCATCCCGGCTGCGCGTAATACGGTTGAAAAGGGTCGACTTCCCGACGTTAGGGCGGCCGACCAGCGCGATGACCGATTTCAAAGCCCGAGCGCGTACAGACCGCCATCAAGGGTCTGAACCAGGAGCCCTGACGGCAACTTGATGGGCGCGGCGCGGATCGGTCCGCCGTCGGTGGCGATTCGCGCGACGAAGGCACCCGACTCGCGGGCCAGAAAATGAACGTAGCCCTCGAGGTCGCCGACGGCGATTTCGCTCCCGAGCGGGAGCGGCAGCGACGTTTGGCGATTTGCGAGCTTATCCTGCTTCCATACGCTGCGTCCGTCGGTTCGATCGAACGCATACACTGCGCCCTGGTCGTCGCTCACGTAGGCGTAGCGTGCATCCAGGCTGACGCCGGTAACGGACGATACCGCGCGCGACCAGATCGGGTTGCCGTTGCGCGCGTCGAAGCAGGCAACGCGCCCCTGGTACGCCGCGGCGCACACCTCGCGGCCCTGCGCCACCGGCACTCCCTCCACGTCCGTGACCCGCTCAAGCTCGGTGGCGCCATGCGGAACGGCGACCGTCGCCTCCCAGCGAAGACCGCCGTTTTGCAGTGCGATCGCAACCAGCTTGCCGCCGGAGAATCCCGCATACGCCGTATCGCCGTCTATGCTCAGGCCTGCCGACGCTCGAACGATGAGCGATGCCGGCGCGCGCTGGTATACCCAGCGCCGCTTTCCGTCGTCGCTGCCGAAGGCAAATACGCGGCTGTCGGCGCTGCGCACCAGAACCAGTCCGTCGCCGACTGCGGGAGCCGCGAGCACTTCGCTTGAAACTCGCGCACGCCACAGGATCCTGCCGTCCTTCGCATCCAGCGCAAACACGACGCCCTCGTCGGACGCGACCACGACCAGCCGTCCATCGCTGCCCACGCCGCCGGACAGCCGCGCGTTCAGGTCAACGCGCCAGCGCGTCTCGCCGCTGGCCGGATCGAGCCGTGCAACCGTGCCGTCGCGGCCCGCGACAAATATGCCGTCCCCGGCCAGCGCAGGGCTGAAGACGAACCGGCCCGCGGGCGAGATTTTCGCCGACCAGAGTATCCGCACCGCCTGCGCATCATGGATGGGCGTCAGCGTCGCGGGCTTGGGTCCGCTCGGTGCGCTCGCGCAACCGCCCAGCACGGCAACTGCCGCGAGCGCTGCCAGCAGTTGTCGCGCCATCGTCACCCGCCGAGCGCTTCCAGCCGGATCCGCACGCTCTGGCGGAACGCGTTGTCGTCCTTGCCCGCTTTGTCGAGCGCCACCTGGTAGGCCGCCTTCGCCTCCTTGGTCTGGCTCTTGCCAACCAGCACGTCGCCCCGCAGCGCCGCGTACTGCGCCGCATAGGCATCGCCGTGCGGCGCGTCGAGCTGCTTCAGCGCCTGGTCGTAGGACTTTTCATCCAGCAGCACCGCAGCCAGACGCAGCCGCGCGAGATCCTTCAGATCATCTGACCGCGAGCGCTCCAGTACCCACCCGAGCTGCGCCTTTGCATCTTTCAGCTCGCGGTGGTCGAAATAGTAGCGGGCGGAAACCAGCGCGCCCATCGATGCGTACAACGTGCGCGGATAACTCTCGGTCAGCGCGCCGCTCGCGTCGCGCATCGTCTTCGCGTCGCTCGCCTGCACTGCTCTGATAAGCATCTCGTACAAAGCGCTCGCTTGGAGCGACTGCTTGTTCTGGTACCAGTTCCAGCCGCGCCAGCCGGCGGCGCCGAGTGCGACGGCCAGAATCGCCGCCACCACCAGATTGCCGTGCTCCTGCCACCAGCCCTTCAACGCTGCGAGCTGCTCCTGCTCTTCATGATCCAGTGCCATGCTAAGTCCTTGCTTTGTGCAATGCGTCCGGGAATGCCGCGACGACGCCCGCTCTCGCGATCCGGTACTGAGGGCCGGCCTTGCGCAGGAACTTGACCGAGACCTCGCCATCGCGCAGCTCGTCCGCGCCGACGATGAGCGCGGCCCAGGCGCCGCTCGCGTCCGCTTTCCTCATTTGAGACTTGAAGCTGCCGCCTCCGGCGTGCTGCACGATCGCGTAACCCGCCGCGCGCAGCGCCTCTGCGAGCGCAAGGGCATACTCCTGGGTTCCGTCGCCGTGCGACAGAAGGTACGCATCGGGCGGGCGGATGGCCGGCGCGCTTCCGCGATCGCGCAGCAGAGCGATCAACCGCTCGTTGCCCATCGCGAACCCTGTCGCCGGAGCAGGTTTGCCGCCGATTTGAGCGAACAATCCGTCGTAGCGCCCGCCGCCGCACACCGTGCCCTGCGCGCCCAGCGCGTCCGAGATCCACTCGAACACAGTGAGATTGTAGTAGTCGAGCCCGCGCACAAGGCGCGGGTTTATCGTGTATTGCACCCCCGCGGCCGCGAGCAACCGGCACAACCCTTCGAAATGCGTCTTCGATTTCTCGCCCAGATATCCCATCAGGGCAGGCGCATCCGCGACCACCTCCTGCACCATGGGGTTTTTCGAATCGAGCACGCGCAGCGGGTTGGTATGCATGCGTCGCTTGGCGTCGGCGTCGAGCCGATCGACGCTTGCTTCCAGGTGCCGCGCGAGATCCCTGCGGTAGCGCGCGCGCTCTTCCGCCGAGCCGATGGTATTGAGCTCCAGGCGGATGCCCTCCAGGCCGAGATCGCGCCACAGCGCGGCACACATGACGATATGCTCGGCGTCGATGTCCGGGCCTTCGAGACCGAGCGCCTCGACGCCGTATTGATGAAATTGGCGGTAGCGCCCCTTTTGCGGCCGCTCGTGGCGGTACATCGCCCCTGCGTACCAGAGCCGCTTGGGCCCGTCATAGAGCAGGTTGTGCTCGATCGCGGCGCGTACGCACGAAGCCGTGCCCTCCGGGCGCAGCGTGAGGTCCTCCCCGTTGAGCTCGTCGCGCCAGGAGTACATCTCCTTTTCAACGATGTCAGTGACTTCGCCGATCGCGCGCCGGAATAACTGCGTATGCTCGACCAGCGGCATGCGGATGTTGCGGTAGCCGTAGCGCTCCAGCCATGCCTCAACCGCGGCCTCGAAATGGCGCCACCATACGGCCTCGTCGGGCAATATGTCGTTCATGCCGCGGACGGCTTGGATGTTGGCACTCATGCTCGCGACGGCGGTCAGGAAATCGCCTTGACCGGAATCTCCTTGCCTAGCGCGGTGCGCGGGCGATGGCGCCGGCTTCCGGGGCCGAAATTCTCGCGTACATAGTTCTCGACCAGCTGCTGGAATTCTTCCGCGATTCGCTCGCCTTTTAGCGTCACGGTCTTTTCGCCGTCGACGTAGACCGGTGCGACCGGGACCTCGTTTGTCCCGGGCAGGCTGATGCCGATGTCGGCGTGCTTTGATTCGCCGGGACCGTTCACCACGCACCCCATCACTGCGACCCGCATCTGCTCTACGCCGGGATAGCGCTCGCGCCAGAGCGGCATCTGCGCCCGCAAGTAGGCTTCTATGCGCCCGGCAAGCTGCTGAAAATAGGTGCTGGTCGTGCGGCCGCAGCCGGGGCACGCGCTCACCATCGGCGCAAAGCTGCGCAGACCCATGGTCTGCAGGATCTCCTGCGCCACTTGCACTTCGCGCGTTCGATCGCCATCAGGCTCGGGCGTGAGCGAAACGCGGATCGTGTCGCCGATTCCGTCCTGCAACAGAAGAGCCAGCGCCGCCGCCGAGGCGACGATGCCTTTCGATCCCATCCCGGCCTCCGTCAGCCCGAGATGCAGCGCATAGTCGCAGCGCCGCGCAAGGTCGCGGTAGACGCCGACCAAATCCTGGACCTGGCTCATCTTGCACGAGATGACGAGGCGGTCCGGGGGCAGCCCCCAGGCCTCGGCCTGGCGCGCGGAATCGAGCGCCGAACGGACCACCGCTTCGTGCATCACGGCCTGCGCGTCGAGCGGCTCCGCGCACGCAGCGTTCTCGTCCATCAGCTTCGCCAGCAGCGTCTGATCCAGGCTGCCCCAGTTGACTCCGATGCGCACCGGCTTGTCGTATCGGATGGCGCACTCGATCATGGTCGCAAACTGCTCGTCCCGCTTGACGCCCTTGCCGACGTTGCCGGGATTGATGCGGAACTTCGCCAGCGCCCGCGCGCACTCTGGGTACTGCGTCAGCAGCTTGTGCCCGTTGAAATGGAAATCGCCCACCAGGGGCACCGTGCAGCCCAGGGCATCGAGCCGCTGACGGATCGACGCCACCTGGGCAGCCGCTTGCGGGCTGTTGACCGTGATCCGCACCAGCTCGGATCCCGCCTGCGCGAGCGCGCAAACCTGCGCCACGGTGGCCTGCGCGTCCGCCGTGTCGGTATTCGTCATCGACTGAACCACGATCGGCGCACCGCCGCCGACCATCACATCGCCGATCCGCACCTGCCTCGAGTGGCGG
>JBOIFB010000226.1:0-4751 GCA_050741415.1 Burkholderiales bacterium
GCGGCTGAACAGACCGATCAGCAGCAGCAGGCCGCCGCCGGCTTCCAGCACGCCCTGGAGCCCCATGAGGGACATCAATTGGAGGTGGTCGAACATCGCCTGATGCGGCACGTGGAACAGCTTCGCACTTCCGTGCGCCATGAACAGCAGCGCGGCCACGATGCGCAGCACGCTCAATGCACGCGGCGAGTACAGCGCAAAAAAATCCTGGTACTTGCTCATCTTCCGCCTCCGTTGATGTTCGCCCGATGAATCGCTTAGGATGACCTGCGTCAAATCGGCAACTTTCCGCCTAAAGGGGACCGCGTCTTGGACAAGATCAACATCCAGTTCACCTTGTTTTCCGCATTCTACTCGCCGCTCATCTCGACCATGTCGGGCGGATTCCTCAAGTCCGAGGGCCTCGATCCGCAGTGGTCGGTGTCGAAGCCGGGCGTGTCGGCGCTCGAGGCGCTGAAGGACGGATCGGCGCACGTAGTGCAGTCGGCGCTTAGCCAGGGCTTTGCGTCGCTCGACCGCGGCGAGACGCCTGCCGCGCTGCACTTCGCCCAGGTCAACGAGATGGACGGGTTCTTTCTCACCGGGCGCGAGGCGGACCCGGACTTCCGCTGGAACAAGCTCGAAGGCGCGGAGGTGGTGATGTTCAAGGCCGGCCAGCCGCGCGCGATGTTGCGCTACGCCTGCCACAAGGCCGGGATCGAATTCGACCGGATCAAGCCGATCTGTCCCGGCGGCGCGGCCGACATCGACCAGGCTTTCCGCCGCGGCGATGGGCGCTACGTGCAGCAGCAGGGTCCGTTCCCGCAGCAGCTGCAGGCCGACGGCGTCGGGCACATCCTGGCCCAGGTCGGCAGGCAGATCGGGCCCTGCGGCTTTTCCAGCCTCGCGGCGACGCGAGAATGGCTCGGCACGGACATGGCGAAGGCGTTCATTCGCGCATACCGGAAGACGCGGCGCTACATGAACGAAACGTCGGCGGCCGAGATCGCGAAGGCGCAGAAGCCGTTCTTTCCCAAGATAGACGAAGCCGTGCTTGCCGAGTGCATCGGCACCTATCAGCAGCTCGGCTGCTGGACGCCGCACGTCGAGATCACGCGCGCGGCCTATGAAACGACGCTCGACATATTCGAATACAACGGCCTGCTGAAGCAGCGCTACCGCTACGAGCAAGTCTGCGCCGCGCCGCCCGGCGCTTGAAGCGGGATCAGGTCAGGCCGTCGAACAGCTGCACCTGCACCAGCTCGCCGGCTTCGACCCTGCCGCGCTCGTGCTCGAGCACGATGAAGCAGTTGGCCTCCGACATCGAGCGCAGCACGCCCGAGCCCTGCTGCCCCGTGGTCCTGACTTTCCATTCGCCGCCGTCGTGCAACAGCACGCCGCGCTGATACTCGGTTCGACCGGGGACTTTTCGTATTGGAGTCGCGGCTTGCACTTTCAGCAGCGGCAGGACGAAATCATCCGTGCGCCCGGAAAGGTAGATCAGCGCGTCGCGCACGAACTGGTAGAAGGTCACCATCACCGCCACCGGATTGCCGGGCAGGCCGAACAGGGCAGCCTCGCCGATGCGCCCGAAGGCCATCGGGCGGCCGGGGCGCATGGCGATGGTCCAGAACAGCACTTCTCCGAGCTTGGCCATGATCTGCTTGGTGTAGTCGGCCTCGCCCACCGAGACCCCGCCCGAGGTGACGATGGCGTCGGCGTTCGCCGCGGCGCTCGAGAACGCAGCCTCGAGCAGGGCGGGATCGTCGCGCACCACGCCCATGTCGATCGGCTCGACCCCGAGCCGCGCCAGCATGCCGTAGAGGGTGTAGCGGTTGGAGTCGTAGACCTGGCCCTCGGCGAGCGGCGCGCCGATCGAAACCAGCTCGTCGCCGGTGGAGAAGAACGCGACCCGCAGCCGGCGCCGCACGCTCAGCTCGCCGATGCCGAGCGAGGCGATCAGCCCGAGGTCGGCGGGCGAGAGCGCGCGCCCGGGGAACAGCACGGCGACGCCGGACTTGAGGTCCTCGCCGGCGGCGCGCGTATTCTGGCCGCGCTTCGGCCCGGCCGGGACGACGATTGCGCCGCCATCGATCCGCACCACCTCCTGGATCACCACCGTGTCGGTTCCCGCGGGCATCACTGCGCCGGTCATGATGCGCACGCACTCGCCGTTCCCGACAGTGCCCCCGTAGGGCCGGCCGGCGAACGAGGTGCCGATTTCCTTCAGCCGCGTATCGCCGCCGGCGCGCAGGTCCGCGGCGCGCAGCGCGTAGCCGTCCATGGCCGAGTTGTCGTGCCCCGGCACGTCGAAGCGCGGCACGATCTCCTCGGCCAGCACGCGCCCGAGCGCGCTGCGCGTCGCCACGCGCTCGACGCCCGCGACCGGCGTCAGGCAGGCGCGGATCGCCTCGCGCGCCTTGTCGACCCGCAGTGCGTTCGGGTCGTAGCCGTCGAGGCAGCTCACGACATCGATGATCCTGTTCATGCCTTCTTCAGTTCTTCGAACGTGTTGATGTTGCGGAAGGCGTCCGGCTCGTCGTCGAAGGATACCTCGACCACCGCGAGCGTCGCGTACCAGGCGTCGATCTTGCGCCCGCCGCCGGCGAGGAAGCGCTCGAGGTGCGGCAGCACCTCGCGCCGCACCAGCGCGAACACCGGGTGCGCGCGGTCGCCGGTCTTTGCGACGGCGAGATCGTTCCCGCCCAGAGAAGCTTTCAGCCTGGCGACCAGATCGAGCGGCAGGAACGGCGAATCGCAGGGCACGCTGACCGCGAGCGGCTGCGAGGCTGCCTGCAGGCCCGCGTGCAGCCCGGCCAACGGCCCGGCGAAGCCCCCGACCGAGTCCGGCACCACGCGGTAGCCGAACTTCGCGTAGGCCTCGGCGTTCTGGTTGGCGTTGACGATGATCTCGTCGACCTGCGGCGCGAGGCGCTCGATCGCCCAGGCCGCCATCGGCCGCCCGCGCAGCAGCTGCAGGCCCTTGTCGACGCCTCCCATGCGCCGGCCCTGGCCGCCTGCGAGGACGATTCCGGTCAACCCATGCATGAGGCCGATTCTACGTGGCCGCGCTCCGGTAGCGGGTCGGCGAAACGCCGAACTCGCGCTTGAACATGGCGCTGAAGGCGCTCGGGCTGTCGTAGCCCAGGTCGAGCGCGACCTCGAGGATCGGCTTGCCCTCGGCGATCCAGGCCAGCGCGCGCAGCAGGCGCGCGCGCCGGCGCCATTCGGAAAAGCTCATCCCCGTCTCGGCGCGGAAACGCCTGGCGAGGGTACGCGCGGTGACGCCGTGACGCGCCGCAAGCGCGTTCAGTCCCAACTGTTCGCCCGGCGACTCGCGCAGCGAGGCGCAGACGCGCGACAGCAGCGGCGAGCGGGGCATAGGCAGGTTGTACGGCAGGCGCGCCAGCGCGCAAAGTTCGTCCAGCAGCAGCGCGACGACGCGCCCGTCGGCGCCGTGCTCGTCGTACTCGAGCGGAAGCTCGGTGGCGCGCAGGATCAGCTCGCGCAGCAATGGAGTCACCTCGAACACCTCGCACTGCTGCGCCATGCGCGCGGCGGCGTCGGGGCGCAGGTAGAGCGTTCGCATTTTTACGCCGTCCGAGCTCGTTACCCGATGCGCCGTTCGCGGCGGCAGCCATACCGCGCGCTGCGGCGGCACGACCCAGGTTTCCCGCTCGGTGTTCACCGTCATCACGCCCTGCACCGCGTACAGCAGCTGAAAGCGCGGATGCTCGTGCCACGCGATCTCGGAATCCGGCGGCAGGTCGCGCGCCATCGCCGCCACCGGGCGCGGCACGTCCTGGTAGTCGCGTGAGTTGGTGCTGCGGGCAGGCGATGTCCGGTTCACGATAGAAATTGTCTCGAAATCGCGTGCAGGACGCAACTGCCTGCGCTAGATTGGCGCCATGAAAAGCCCCAAGTACTTAGTTCCTTTCCTCAATCTGGGCCATCTGCTCGACCATCTTTCGATGCTGGTGTTCCCGACCGTAGTGGTGGCGCTGGCGCGCTCCTGGCAGCAGTCCTATTCGGAGCTGTTGCCGCTTGCGCTCGGCGGCTTTATCGCCTTCGGCGCCTTCGCGCTGCCCGCGGGCTGGCTCGCCGACCACTGGAGCCGCTACAAGATGCTGGCGCTGTTCTTCTTCGGCATCGGCGGCTCGCTCTGCCTCACCGGCTTCGCGCAGGGGCCGTGGCAGATCGGCGCCGGGCTGACGCTCATCGGCATGTTCGCCGCGATCTATCACCCGGTCGGGATCGCGATGCTGGTGTCGGGACCGGGGAAGATGGGCAAGGCGCTGGGCTGGAACGGGCTGTACGGCAATCTCGGGCTCGCCTCCGCCGCGCTGGTGGCCGGCGCGCTGACCGATGCGGTCGGCTGGCGGGCGGCGTTCTTCGTTCCGGGGCTGGCGGCGATCGCCGCGGGAGTTGCGTTCGTCTCGCTCGTGCCCGACCCGGGGCGCGTGCCCCGCACCTCGAAGTCGCTCGGTCTGCACGTCGACCGTGCCACCATGACGCGCATCTTCACCATCCTGCTGATCGCGACTGCCTGCGGCGGCATCATCTTCAACTCGACCACGATCTCGATGCCGAAAGTGTTCGACGAGCGGCTGCATGCGCTGACGCAGACCAACTTCGGCATCGGCGCGCTGGTGGCGCTGGTGTACACCGTCGCCGCCTTCGCCCAGGTGCTGATGGGAACCTTGATCGACCGCGCCGAGCTCAAGCGCCTGATGATCGGGGTCGCGCTGGCGCAGATTCCGCTGCTCTACCTC
>JBOIFB010000227.1:0-4739 GCA_050741415.1 Burkholderiales bacterium
CTTGACGATCACGCGATCATGCAGCGGACGGATTTTCATGCGGCTCTCCACTATCAAAACAATTAAGTTATTTGATAAACAAAGGGTTGGAGACCTCCAACCCCGGTAAGTCAGGGCTTTGCTAGCACTCGCCCATCGCGAGTGCTAATAATAGCGACGAACCCGCATGGTTTCAAGGGGCGGAACGCCCTTTTTTTGAAATGTCCCCGGCAGGCGGGCCCGGATCGGGCTACAGCCCGAGGTCGTGCCACATGGCATCGACCTTTTCGCGCACCGCCGGATCCATTGCGATCGGGCGCCCCCAGGTCCTGCTCGTCTCGGCGGGCCACTTGTTGGTCGCATCGATGCCCATCTTTGAGCCGAGCCCCGCCGCCGGACTGGCGAAATCGAGGTAATCGATCGGCGTGTGCTCGGCAATCAGCGTGTCGCGCGCCGGGTCGACGCGCGTGGTGATCGCCCACACGACTTCCTTCCAGTCGCGCACGTCGACGTCGTCGTCGCACACAACGATGAACTTGGTGTACATGAACTGGCGCAGGAAGCTCCAGATGCCGAACATCACCCGTTTGGCGTGGCCCGGATACTGCTTCCTCATGCTCACCACGGCGAGCCGGTAGGAGCAGCCCTCGGGCGGCAGGTAGAAGTCGACGATCTCCGGAAACTGCTTTGCCAGCAGCGGTACGAACACCTCGTTGAGCGCCATGCCCAGCATCGCCGGCTCGTCAGGCGGCTTGCCGGTGTAGGTCGAATGGTAGATGGGGTCGCGGCGCATGGTCATGCGCTCGACCGTCAGCACCGGGAAGCGCTCGGCCTCGTTGTAGTAGCCGGTGTGGTCGCCGAACGGACCCTCGAGCGCCGCGTCGTCCGAATGGATCGCGCCCTCGAGCACGATCTCGGCGCTGGCCGGCACCTGCAGCGCGCTGCCGAGGCATTTCACGAGCTCGGTGCGGGCCCCGCGCAGCAGCCCGGCGAACTGGTACTCCCCGAGCGAGTCCGGCACCGGCGTCACCGCAGCCAGCATGGTCGCCGGATCGGCACCGAGCGCGACCGCAACCGGAAACGGCTCGCCCGGATGCGCGAGTATGTGGTCGCGGAAGTCGAGCGCGCCGCCGCGATGCGCGAGCCAGCGCATGATGACCCGGTTGGGCGCGATCACCTGCTGGCGGTAGATGCCGAGGTTCGCGCGCGGTTTGTGCGGCCCGCGCGTGACGGTGAGGCCCCAGGTGATGAGCGGGCCGGCGTCGTCCGGCCAGCAGGTCTGCACCGGAAGCTGGCCGAGGTCGACCTGCGCGCCTTCGCGCACCACCTCCTGGCACGGCGCGGAGCCGACCTGCCTGGGCGCCATGTCAAGCACCTTGGACACCAGGTCGCGCAGCTCGGGCAGCTTGTCCCACACCTCGCGCAGGCCCTTGGGCGGGTCAGGCTCGCGCAGCGCGGCGAGCAGCTTGCCGATCTCGCGCAGCGCGGGCGCGGGCGAGACGTCCGCCTCGACGCCCATCGCGAGCGCCACCCGGCGCACCGTGCCGAACAGGTTGCCAAGCACCGGCATCGAGTATCCGGCGGGGCGCTCGAACAGGACCGCGGGACCGCCGGCGCGCAGCACGCGGTCGCAGATCTCAGTCATTTCGAGCCGCGGCGAAACGCTCGCCGTCACGCGCTTGAGCTCGCCGAGCGCTTCGAGTTGGGCGAGGAATCCGCGCAGGTCGGCGTAGCGCACTAGCGCCTCGCCTGCAGGATGCACTCGCTCGCCGCCTCGGCGAAGTCGACCAGCATGGCGCTGCGCCCGCGCACGGCGAAGGCGCGCTCGACCCCTCCCAGCGTCAGGGTGAGGGTCGTGATCCCGAGCCAACCGAGCGTGAGCAGCGCCGCGGCCCACAGCAGCAGCGCCGTCGCCAGCACCGGCAGCAGCCGCGCGCTGATTTCCAGGAAGTGGAACGCCGCCATGACCAGCGCGGCAACGCTTTGCCCGCCGTGCACCTGCGCCGCGACGTCGTCCGCCGCGCCGCCGGCGAGCGCCGCAAGCGGCCCCGACAACGCGAGCATGATCAGCCCGATCACGACCAGCGCGCCACCCCACGCGATCTGGCGCGCATTGCGCGCGAACGCGACCCGGATGGCCGCGACCGCGTGTAGCGGAATCGTTTCCAGGCTGGCGCCGCCGCGGTGCAACAGGTGGCCGGGCAAGAGCGTCAAGTGCGTGCCGCGCAGCGGACCGTTCGTGAAATCGAAGCTCGTGATCGGGGCGTCGGCGTGGCTCATCGCCAGGGAGAGACTATTGGATAGGACAACGCGATACCCGCGAAGATCGCCGCACCGACCCAGTTGTTGTGCCGGAACGCCTTGAAGCAGCCCGCGCGCGCGCGATTGCGGATGAGGAAATAATGATAGCCGATCATCGCCCAGGCCACCGCCAGGCCGGCGAAATAGGGCCAGCCGAGCTGGCGCGCGGTGCCGATTCCGAGCAGCAGCGCGAGCATCGCCGCGTAACAGGCCATCACCGCGACGACGTCGAAGCGCCCGAGCGTAAGCG
The DNA here is from genome assembly GCA_050741415.1 of Burkholderiales bacterium. Classification (GTDB taxonomy): domain Bacteria; phylum Pseudomonadota; class Gammaproteobacteria; order Burkholderiales; family SG8-39; genus DAHVFK01. Next base: position 2,531 of record JBOIFB010000227.1, read on the forward strand.
CCGAGCTGCGGATCCCGATCTTGACGTCATCCTCGCGGTCCACCATCGCATATTCGGTGTCGTAGGCCACGGCCCAGAATACATTCGCGGCGAGCAGCGCCCAGCACTCCGCCGGCAACCGGTCTTGCACCGCGGCGTAGGCCATCGGGATGCCAAAACCGAAGGCCAGGCCGAGGTAGGCCTGCGGCAGGGGGAAGAAACGCTTGCTGAACGGATAGCTGGTCGCCACGGCGAGCCCGAGCAGCGCGAGCAGGATCGCGAAGCGGTTCAGGAACAGCACCAGACAGAACGCGAGCAGCGCCAGGACCGCGCCCACCGCGAGCGCCTCGGCGGGGGAAATTTCGCGCGCCGCGAGCGGCCGGCCGCGGGTGCGCTCGACGTGGGGATCGAAATTGCGGTCCGCGAAGTCGTTGATCGCGCAGCCCGCCGAGCGCATCAGCAGAGTGCCGAGGACGAATATGATCAGGACGTCCGGCTCCGGGCGTCCGTTGGACGCGAGCCACACCGCCCACAGGGTCGGCCACAGCAGCAGCAGCGTGCCGATTGGCTTGTCGAGCCGGATCAGGCGCTCGTATGCATCCAGCCGCCTGACGATGACCTCGAGGTTCATGCAGCCGGGATCATAGCTCAGACCTTCACGTAGTCCTGCCGGCCGGATAGCCAGCGCGCGACATGCGTTCGGGCGCGCTCGGGATCGCTCGCGAGCAGCGCCTCGGCCGCCTCGCGCGCGGCGCGCACCACTGCCTGGTCGCGCCCCAGGTCCGCGAAGCGCAGCAGCGGAACGCCGCTCTGGCGCTCGCCCAGCACCTCGCCCGGTCCGCGCAGCTGCAGGTCGCGGCGCGCGATCTCGAAGCCGTCGGTCGTCTCGAATACAACCTTGAGGCGCTCGCGCGCGCCTTGCGAGAGCGGCGCGGCATAGAGCAGGATGCACACGCTCTCGCGCGCGCCGCGCCCGACCCGCCCCCGCAGCTGGTGCAGCTGCGCCAGGCCGAAGCGCTCCGCGTGCTCGATCACCATGAGCGAAGCATTGGGAACATCCACGCCGACCTCGATTACCGTGGTGGCCACCAGCAGCTGCAGCTGCCCGGCGGCGAAGGCTTCCATCGCCGCGGCCTTGTCCACGGCCGCAAGGCGCCCGTGCACCAGCCCGACGCGCAAACCAGGCAGCTCGCGCGCAAGCAGCTCGTACGTATCGAGCGCGGTCTGCAGCTCGCCTTCCTTCGACTCCTCGATCACGGGGCAGACCCAGTACGCCTGCTGGCCTTCGGCGCAGGCCGCGCGGATGCGCGCCAGCACCTCGCCGCGGCGGGCGTCGGCCGCCAGCCGGGTCGCCACCGGGTGCCGCCCCGGAGGCAGCTCATCGATCACCGAGACGTCGAGGTCGGCGTAGTAGCTCATCGACAGGGTGCGCGGAATCGGCGTCGCGCTTATCATCAGCTGGTGCGGCACGAGCGGCGCCGCGCCCGCGAGCGCCTCGCCTTTTTTGCGCAGACTGAGCCGCTGCTGCACGCCGAAGCGGTGCTGCTCGTCGACCACCGCGAGGCCGAGCTGCGCAAACGCTACCCCGCGCTGGAACAGCGCGTGCGTGCCCACCGCGATCGCGACCTGCCCCGCCGCGATGGCTTCCTGCGCGGCGCGCTTTTGCTTGGCCGACAGGCCGCCGTGCAGCCAGGAGACGTTGACGCCGAGCGGCGCGAGCCACTCCGAAAACTTGCGGTAGTGCTGCTCGCTTAACAGCTCGGTGGGCGCCATCACCGCCGCCTGCCGGCCGGCGTCGACGGCCGCGAGGCAGGCGATCGCGGCGACGATGGTTTTGCCGCTGCCGACATCGCCCTGCAGCAGGCGCTGCATGGGGTGCGGCTCGGACAGGTCGTGCAGCACCTCGCCCATCACCCGCGTCTGCGCCGGTGTGAGCCTGAATGGAAGCTTGCCGCGGAAACGCCGCAGCAGCGGACCGTTCGCGGCCAACGCGGGCGCGGCGCGGGCGCGGCGCGCGCAATAGGCAAGGCGCAAGGACAGCTGCTGCGCCAGGAGCTCGTCGAACTTCATGCGCTGCCAGGCGGAGTGCGTGCGCTCGGCGAGCGAGGCGAGGTCGGTACCGGGCGGCGGCAGATGCAGCAGCCGCACGCTCTCGCCGAAGCGCGCGAGGCCGTAGCGCTCGAGAATCGCGGCGGGCAAGGTGTCTTCGAGCTCGGCTTCGGCCAGCGCC
>JBOIFB010000228.1:0-4731 GCA_050741415.1 Burkholderiales bacterium
ACCTGGAGTTATTCGCTCTTTCGCCGATCGAGTCGGCAGTGAACGACGCTTGATCGCGTTGTATCTGCTGACGGTAGCGGACATTCGCGGCACCAGCCCCAAGGTGTGGAATGCGTGGAAGGCCAGGCTGCTTGAAGATCTCTTTCGCGCCGTTCGGCGCGTGCTCACCGGCGGAACGCTCCGCCTGGATGCCGCGCTCACCGAGAAGCAGGCCGAAGCAACTCGGCTGCTCAGACTCTACGCTCTCTCGGACGCCGTCAAGGATCGCCTGTGGGCGCAGCTCGACGCAACATATTTTCTACGCCACGATGCGCAGGAAATCGCCTGGCAAACGCGCAACCTGCACTACAGGGTGAACGCAGACAAACCGGTGGTGAGGGCACGGCTCGCGCCGTTTGACGATGGCTTACAGGTGATGATCTATACGCGCGACCGTCCCGCTCTGTTCGCCCGAATCTGTGGTTGCTTCGACAAAGTCAACTTCAACATCGTCGAGGCCAAGATTCATACGACCCGGGACGGATACGCGCTGGACACCTTTCTCGTACTGGGCGAGGGAAACGGCGTGCATTACCGGGACATGATCCATCTGGTCGAAACCGAGCTCACGCAGGAACTCGGGTCGGAGGCTCCGCTCGGTCCGCCGCGGGGCGGTCGCCTCGCGCGCCGCGTGCGACATTTTCCGGTCTCACCCGTGGTCGATATTCGTCCGGACGAACGCGGAACCTACCAGGTACTGTCGATCGTCGCCAGTGACCGTCCCGGCCTGCTCTATGGCGTCGCGCGCACCCTCGCCCGCTACCGGGTTGACCTGCATACGGCGAAGATCAACACGCTCGGCGACCGCGCCGAAGACGTATTCCTGATTTCGGGCGAAGCGCTTGCCGACTCTAAGACAGTCTTGCGCCTGGAGCAGGATCTGGCGAAGGAACTGCAGGTCTGAATCGCGCCTATTCTTCGGGCGGCAGATCGTGACCGGGGAACATGGCGTCGATGAATCCGAAGTTTCTCAGGTCCTGTATCCGCATCGGGTACAGAATCCCGTCCAGGTGATCGCATTCGTGCTGCACCACGCGCGCGTGGAAACCCTCTGCCACGCGCTGGAAAGGCTTGCCGAGCTCGTCGTACCCCGAGTATCGAAGTCTGGTATAGCGCGGCACCAAGCCGCGCATGCCGGGCACCGACAGGCATCCCTCCCAGCCTCCCTCGATCTCGGACGAGATGGGTTCGATGACAGGGTTGATGAGGACGGTATCGGGCACCTCCTCCACGTCGGGGTAGCGCGGATTGCGCTTCACGCCGAAAATTACGACACGCAAGCCGACGCCGATCTGGGGCGCCGCCAGCCCCGCACCGTCGAGACGGGCCATGGTGTCCCTCAAGTCGGTCAGCAGCGCATCGAGCTCAAGGGTGGCGAAGCGCTGCACCGGCGCCGCGACCTTCAGCAGCGACGGATTGCCCATCTTGAGCACTGCTCGGATCATGCGCCCACCAATCGCTCGATGATATTGCGCACGCGGCTCATCGTTTCATCCAGTACTGCGCCGATCCGCTCCAAGGATACGCCACGCGCGCTGTCCCCGCGTCCTGCGGCATAGTTTGCAACGACCGCAATGGTTGCATATTCCACGCCGAGTTCGCGTGCGAGCGCCGCTTCGGGCATGCCTGTCATCCCGACCACGTCTGCTCCGTCGCGCTCCATGCGATTGATCTCCGCTGCCGTTTCCAGCCGCGGACCCTGCGTCGCGGCGTAGATGCCGCCCTCCACCACCTGCTCCTGGCAGGACCGGGCGGCATCGAGAATGCGTTGCCTTAGAGCGGAGGAATACGGATTTGTGAAGTCGATGTGCGTCACGGGTGCATCGATGCCCTCGAAAAAGGTCGATCCGCGCCCCCAGGTGTAGTCGATGATCTGGTCCGGAAGCATCAAGGTGCCGGGGCCCAGATCCTTGCGGATGCCGCCTACGGACGCAACCGACACGACGCCGGAGACTCGCTCCGCCTTCAATGCCCACAGATTAGCGCGATAATTGATTTGGTGAGGCGCAACCGTATGCCGTTCGCCGTGACGCGCGAGAAAAATCACTTCGCGACCGCCGACGCGCCCGAAAGTAAGCGGATCAGAAGGTTCGCCGTACGGTGTTCGAACCGCCTTGCGCGACTCTATCTGCAGGTTGTCCAGCTGCGACAGCCCGCTGCCGCCGATGATCGCCAGCATCAGACCTTCTTCATGGCGCGGATTTCCGGAAGATTGCGCCAATATCCTTTTGCGTCCATTCCGCATCCGAATACAAAGCGGTCCGGAATTCGAAGCCCGACGAAATCCGCGGCAATCGGTTTGCCACCGGCAAGCATCTTTTCCACTAGCACCGCGCTGATCACCCTTGTCGCACCCAGCTCATGCAGCCGGTCGCAGATCGCGAGCAGCGTCGTTCCACCGTCGAGGATGTCGTCCAGCAGTAACACGGTTCGACCTTGCGCGCTCGCAGGAGGCGCCACGCGCCATCCAAGCGCGCCGCCCGTGGTCTGGTCGCCGTAGCGCGAGGCGTGGACATAATCCAGATCGAGTGGGAAACGAAGCAGAGGCAGAAGTTGCCCCGCGAACACCACAGCCCCAGCCATCACTACTAGCACCAGCGGATACGCCTCGGAGAGCCGGGCATTGATCTCTCCGGCGACGCGGCGAACCGCAGCCTGCACTTCCTCAGCGCTCGAAATCTGGTCGGAATCCTCGAGGAAAGCCCAGGCCTGCGCAGAATCGCGCATTCTCAGTAGGTGAACGTCACCACGTCGTCGTCCATGGCCTGCGAGATTACGTACGCGCCGCCGACCGTTTCCTCGATCTCCGGAATCAGATCCTCGCCCCACAGTTCCAGCGTTGGGGTGCAGACTTTGAACTTGACGCCGGCTTCGTGGGCATCCTTCATGAAATCGTAAACGCTCTTGGGCGAACCTTCTTTGACATGCAATTTCTCTGCTACGCCCTTGACCGCAAGTTCGCCGGCCCGACCCGTAAGCACAACCTCTACTTCATACTCCATGGCGGCAGCCACAGTCGCCTGGAAGAACGGCGCGCCGAGTTCGGCAGGATCTCGCGGGTCGGTGTTCACCATCACGATCATCAGCTTGGCGGCCATATTTCACTCCCCACTCTTGTATATTAGCGAATGCTGAACCACTCGAGTATAGCGGAACCGAGCGGCGTCACGTCGCGCGCGCCCGAAGATAGCGCGCGAATTCCGCGCCGACCTCCGGATGCCGCAGGCCGAACTCCACGCTCGCTTTGAGGTAACCGAGTTTCGAGCCGCAGTCGTATCGCTTGCCTGGCATGCGCATCGCGAGGATCCGTTCCTCCCCTAGAAGGGCTGCGATCCCGTCGGTCAATTGGATCTCGGCGCCGCTTCCGGGCCTTGCCTGCGCGAGCAGATCGAAGATTCGCGGCGTCAGGACATAGCGCCCTACCACCGCAAGCGTCGAGGGCGCCTCGGTGGGCGACGGCTTCTCGACGATCGCCCGGATCTGGGACAACTCCGCCTCGGGAGCGTCGACACTCACGATGCCGTAGCTTCCAGTCTGCTCTCTAGGCACCGGCAGGACGCCGATGATCGAGCAATGCTCGGCCTCGAAGCGGGCGGCCATCTGCAAGGTCGCGGAAGGGGTGGCGTCCATCAGTTCGTCGGCCAGCAAGACGGCGAATGGCTCGTTGCCCACGACCGGTCTGGCACAAAGCACCGCGTGTCCGAGTCCCAGCGGCTCGGCCTGGCGGATGTAAATGCAGCGGCATTGATCCGGTAGGACGGTTTGCACCATGTCGAGCAATTTCTGCTTGCCTTTGAGCTCTAGCTCTGTTTCCAGTTCATAGGCCTTGTCGAAATGGTCTTCGATTGCACGCTTGTTGCGCCCGGTGATGAAGATCAGGTCCGTAATGCCAGCTGCCGCCGCTTCCTCGACCGCGTACTGGATGAGCGGCTTGTCGACGATCGGCAGCATTTCCTTCGGGCTCGCCTTGGTGACAGGGAGAAATCGGCTGCCCAGTCCTGCGACTGGGAAAACGGCCTTTCGAAGCTTCGGCTGCATGTCGTTCATAACCTTTTCAGTAGATCGAGAAACTTGTCCTCGTCCAGGATTGCAACACCGAGCGCCTGCGCCTTCTCGAGTTTGTTACCGGCATCGTCTCCCGCGACAACGTAATCGGTTTTCTTCGATACGGAACCGGCAATCTTGTGTCCCTTTGCCTCGACGCGGGCGCGCGCTTCGTCGCGCGTCATATGCGGCAGGGTACCAGTGAGGACGAATGTCTTCACTTCGTCGGGTTCTCTCGGCGGAATACCGATACCCTCTTTCCAGCTTACTCCCGCATTGCGCAGCTTGCGAATCACGTCACGGTTATGCTTTTCCTCGAAGAACTGACGGATGGAACGCGCGACGACCGGACCCACGTCGGGTACCCGTTCGAGCGAGTCGATGTCCGCTTCGAGCAGGCGATCCAAGCCGCCAAAGCGCCGCGACAGGTCGCGCGCGGTGCTCTCGCCCACGTTGCGGATTCCGAGCGCGTAGATGAATCGCTCGAGCGAAGTGTGCTTCGATTTCTCAAGCGCCTTGACGAAGTTTTGTGCCGATTTTACGCCCATCCGCTCCAGGTCCGCGAGTTGCGTGACGTTCAGCGCGTACACGTCCGCCGGCGTCTCGACCAACCCTGATTCGACCAGCTGATCGACGAGCCGCTCTCCC
>JBOIFB010000229.1:0-4679 GCA_050741415.1 Burkholderiales bacterium
GCGGTGAGGGGACGGAAAAGAGCGGGCTGGATCTCACAAGCTATGAAGGGTTGATGAAAGGCACAAAATTCGGGGCTGTGATCGTTCCGCGCCGCGACGGTGGAGAACATCCTCGGCTTCCCGGCGCAGTACGCGCCGCCGGCCGAGGTGGTGACGCTCGAGCGCAATTACCGCTCGACCCAGGGCGTGCTCGACGCCGCCAACGCGCTGATCGGCGAGGGACGGCGCCAGTACCGCAAGATCCTGCAGGCCGCGCGCGGCCCGGGCGAGCGGCCGCGCCACGTCACGGTGGCGGACGATCAGGCGCAGGCCGATTACGTCGTCTCGCGCGTGCTCGAGGCGCGCGAGCGCGGCGTGGCGCTCAAGCGCCAGGCGGTGCTGTTCCGCGCCTCGCACCACAGCGACGTGCTCGAGCTCGAGCTGGTGCGGCGCGACATCCCCTATGTCAAGTACGGCGGGCTCAAGTTTCTCGAGGCGGCGCACGTCAAGGATCTGCTCGCGGTGCTGCGCTGGGCCGACAACCCGAAGAACCGCGTGAGCGCGTTCCGCGCCCTGCAGCTCCTGCCCGGCGTGGGCCCGGCGATCGCGGCGCGCTGGTACACGCGGTTTGAGGCCGGGGGATACGCCTGGAACGTTCTGCAGGAATTGAATGCTCCGTTTGGATCGCTCATGCTTTCGCTTGCGTCGCCCGAAGGCCCCTGGGCGGGGCAGGTAGGGAGGGTGCGCGAGTGGTTCGAGCCGATTCTCGAGCAGAAATACGAATCGGCGCAGGTGCGCGCGGGCGACCTGTGGCAGCTCGAGCGCGTGGCGCAGCAGTTCGCCACGCGCGAGCGCTTTCTCACCGAGCTCGCGCTCGACCCGCCGCAGGCAAGCGGCGATCTCGCCGGCGCGCCGCACCGCGACGAGGATTACCTCGTGCTCTCGACCGTGCACTCCGCCAAAGGCCAGGAATGGGACGCGGTGCACGTGCTCAACGTCGCCGACGGCAATTTCCCCTCCGAGTACGCGACCGGGCGCGCCGAGCTGATCGAGGAGGAGCGGCGCCTGCTGTACGTCGCGATGACGCGCGCCAAGTCCGAGCTCCATCTGATCGCGCCGCTGCGCTACTACGTCACCCAGCAGCCGCGGCGCGGCGGCGCGCACGTCTACGGCGCAACCAGCCGCTTCCTCACGCGCGCGGTGATGCAGCGCCTGCAGCCGGTCACCTGGCCCGAGGTCGACGCGGCCGAGGCTGCCGCCGCGCGCGACGCGCCGCCGGTCGACGTCGCTGCGGCTTTGCGCGGGCTGTGGTCCTGAGCGCCTACCAGATGATTTCGACGCCGCGCGAGCGCCTGAGCTGCGCGTCGGCGCTCACCAGCGCGGCGCCGTGCGCGCGCGCCGTGGCCGCGATGATGCGGTCCGCCGGATCGCCGTGGCTGAAGTCGTCGGATTGGGCCATGACGGCGATCTGAGGTGTGATCGGCAGGATGCGGAGCGCGCGCGCCTCGAGGATCTTCTCGATGAAGCGCGCCGCATCGGCCGCGGGATCGAGCCGGCCCTTCGAGATCAGCATTGCGATTTCCCACAGGCTGATATCGCTTGCGGCAAGCGCGCCGTGCTCGCCGTCCAGGGCGCGCCGGGCGCGCGCCGAAAGCCGCTTCGGCTCGAGCGCGTCGTGGATCAGGACGTGGGTGTCAAGAACGACCACGCTCGGCGTTCCAGCGCTCGCCCGATGGGCCCATCAGGTCTCCGACGCGCGCCTTGCCGCGCAGCGCCTTGAGCCACTCGCGCGCCGCGGCCGCGCGTTCGGCTTCGGGCACGATTCGGGCGATGACGCGGCCGTGCACCGTCACCTCGATTTCCTCGCCGAGCCGTACGCGGGCGAGGTATTCGGGCAGATTCTGGCGCAGCTCGCTGACCTTGACCTTGGCCATTGCCTACCTCCGAAACGTACCAAAAGATTGTACAGAATTTCCCGCGCGGACTCAACCGCAGGCGTGCGCATTTGAAAATCCACCGCGCTGGGTTCATCATGCGCGCTCGTTTCCAACCCGCGAGCGAGATCCCATGAAAGCCGACAACATTCTCGCCACGATCGGCAACACGCCGCATATCCGCATCAACCGCCTGTTCGGCGACACGCACCAGGTGTGGATCAAGTCCGAGCGCGCGAATCCCGGCGGCTCGATCAAGGACCGCATCGCGCTGTCGATGGTCGAGGCGGCGGAAGAGAGCGGCGCGCTCAAGCCCGGCGCGACGATCATCGAGCCGACCTCGGGCAACACCGGCGTGGGCCTCGCGATGGTGGCTGCGGTGAAGGGCTACAAGCTGATCCTGGTGATGCCCGACAGCATGTCGATCGAGCGCCGGCGCCTGATGCTCGCCTACGGCGCGAGCTACGTGCTTACCCCGCGCGAGAAGGGCACGCCCGGGGCGATCGCGAAGGCCGCCGAGCTGGCTGCGTCGACCCCGGGATCCTGGATGCCGCAGCAGTTCGAGAACCCGGCCAACATCGAGGCCCACGTGCGCACCACCGCCAAGGAAATCCTGGCCGACTTCACGCAGGGCATCGATGTGCTGATCACCGGCGTGGGCACCGGCGGGCACATCACCGCCTGCGCCCAGGTGCTGAAGAAGGCCTGGCCGAAGCTCAAGGTCTACGCGGTCGAGCCGAGCGCCTCGCCGGTGATCTCCGGCGGCACGCCGGGGCCGCATCCGATCCAGGGCATCGGCGCGGGCATCGTTCCCAAGAACCTGCACGTGCAGCTGCTCGACGGCGTGATCCTGGTCGAGGCCGACCCGGCCAAGGAGATGGCGCGCCGCGCGGCGAAAGAGGAGGGCATCCTGGTCGGCATCTCCTCGGGCGCGACCCTGCAGGCGATCAAGCAGAAGCTGCCCGAGATCGCCAAGGGCGCAACCGTCCTGGGATTCAATTACGATACCGGCGAGCGCTACCTTTCGACCGAGGGTTTTCTGCCCACGGAGTAAGGGCCCAGCAACGAGACCCATTGCCGCAGGAGAAGCACATGCCCGTCGCCGACATCAATCATTATTTCGTGCGCGCCAACGACCTCGAGGCCAGCAGGCGCTTCTACGTCGACGTGCTGGGCTTCGAGCAGATGCCGCGGCCGGACTTTCCGTTTCCGGGCTACTGGCTCGGGGTGAACGGCAAGATCCAGGTCCACATGGGGCCGCACGGCATTCCGAACTCGGAGCTGTACTACCTCGGCACGCCGGCCGACGCGGCCACCACGCAATCCGGCGTGGTCGACCACATCGCTTTTGCCGCGACCGAGCCGAAGGCCTTCGTCGAGCGCCTCAAGGGCAAGGGCGTCGCCTACCGCCCGCGCCACCTGCCCGAGTCGAGCCTGTACCAGCTTTTCCTGCGCGATCCGAACGGCCTCATGATCGAGCTCAATTTCTTCGGCGTCAGCGACGCGCCGGAGTGGGGCGGCGAGGACTACTCGAAGATGCCGCGAGTCGAGACGGCCTGATGGCGCGCGATTTTTCGGGCGTCTCGTACGCCGAGGCGCTCGAGCGCGCGCGTGCGCTGGTGCCGGCCCTGCGCCGCCGCGCGACCGAAGCCGAGGAGGCGCGCCAGCTGCTGCCCGAGACCGAGGCCGAGCTGCACGAGAGCGGCCTGCTGCGCTTCGCCCAGCCCAGGCGCTGGGGCGGGATGGAGCTCGACTACGTCGCGCTGTTCGACGTCCCGGCCGAGGTCGGGCGCGGCTGCACCTCGACCGCGTGGAGCGTCGCCAACCTTGCGATCCACCACTGGATGCTCGCGCTGTACGACGAGCGCGCGCAGGCCGAGGTCTGGCGCGAGAATCCCGACGCGATCATCGCTTCGGGCATCGCCTACCCGCAGGGCAGCGCGCAGCGCGTCGACGGCGGCATGGTGATCAGCGGCCACTGGAACTTCTCCAGCGGCGTCGACGGCAGCCATTGGAACATGCTCGCGGTGACGGTCCAGGACGGCGAGCGGGTGGTCGACCACTGCATGTGCCTGGTGCCGCGCAGCGACTACGAGGTCGTCGACGACTGGCAGGTGCTCGGCATGCGCGGCACCGGCTCGAAGTCGGTGAAGACGAACGACCTGTTCGTGCCGGCGCACCGCGCGCTGTCGATGTACCTCGCGCGCGGGGGCGCCGACTTTCCGGGCGCCAGAACCAACCCCAACCCGCACTACCGCATCCCGCTCTCGGGCATGGGTTCCCACTGCATCGCAGGCGCGGCGGTCGGCAACGCGCGCGCCGCGCTCGAGCTGAGCTGCGACGCGGTCGGCGAGCGCAGCACCAACTACACCGCGGCGCGCATGCGCGAGTTCCAGACCGTGCAGCTGCGCGTGGCCGCCGCAGGCGCGCGCATCGACGCCGCGCGCCTGATCGTGCGCAACGACTGCCTCGATGGCCAGACGATCGCCGAGTCCGGGCGCGAGCCCACGATGGAGGAGAAGCTGCGCTGGAAGAGGAATGTCGCCTACGCGGTGCAGATCTGCACCGAGGCGGTCGATTCGCTGCACGGCATGGCGGGCGCCAAGGGCATCTACGACCACTACCCGATCCAGCGCCTGTTCCGCGACGCCCATTCGCTCATGGGCCACATCGGCTTTTCCTGGGACGCGCAGGGCGCGCCCTGGGGCCTGGTCGCCCTCGGCGGCGACTTCCCCGCGCCCCCGACCCTCTAAATCGGGGTCAGAC
>JBOIFB010000230.1:0-4674 GCA_050741415.1 Burkholderiales bacterium
GGTGCCGGCGCTCGCCGCCGCCGCCGCCGCGGGCGCCGAGCCCGACGTCACGCTCGAGCGCGGCCTGGCGCTGATCGAGGCAATCGCGCGCCGCGCCTCCTACCTCGCGCTGCTCGCCGAGCGTCCCGAGGCGCTCGAGCGCGTGGCGCGCATCGTCGCGGCCTCGAGCTGGGCGGCGGAGTTCGTCACGCGCCATCCGCTGCTGCTCGATGAGCTGCTCGACGACCGCGTGCTGTATTCGCCGCCCGACTGGCAGGCGTTCGCGCTTGCGCTGCGCACGCTGATCGCGGCGCACGAGGGCGATCCCGAGCGGCAGATGGACGTGCTGCGCGAGCAGCACCAGGCGCAGGTGTTCCGCCTGCTGGCGCAGGACCTGGCCGAGCTGCTCACGGTCGAGCGGCTGGCCGATCATCTCTCGGCGCTCGCCGACCTGACGCTCGAGGCCGCGCTCGAGCTGGCCTGGCGCCAGGTGCGGCGCCACCGCGAAAGCGCGCCGCGCTTCGCCGTGATCGCCTACGGCAAGCTCGGCGGCAAGGAGCTCGGCTATGCCTCGGACCTCGACCTGATCTTCCTCTACGAGGATGCCGACGAGCACGCCGCCGAGGCCTACGCCCGCCTGGCGCAGAAGCTCAATCTTCTGCTCACCACGCGCACCGCCGCCGGGGTGCTGTTCGCCACCGACCTGCGCCTGCGCCCGAGCGGCGCGAGCGGGCTGCTGGTGTCGCCGCTCGCGGCGTTCGAGCAGTACCAGGAGAACCAGGCCTGGGTCTGGGAGCATCAGGCGCTCAGCCGCGCGCGCTTCTGCGCCGGGTACGCCGCGATCGGGGCCGCGTTTGAAGCCGTCCGCGAGCGCATCCTGCGCCGCCGCCGCGACGCCGCCGAGCTCGCGCGCGAAGTGCTCGCGATGCGCGCCAGGATGCACGACGCGCACCCGAACCCGAGCGGCCTGTTCGACGTGAAGCACGACGCCGGCGGCATGATCGACATCGAGTTCATGGTCCAGTTCGTGGTGCTGGCGCACGCGCACGAGCACCCGCGGCTGGCCGGCAACCTGGGCAACATCGCCCTGCTCGGCATGGCGGCCGAGCTCGGGCTGATCCCGGCCGACCTGGGTGAGGCCTGCCGCGACGCCTACCGCGAGTTCCGCCGGGTGCAGCACGCCCTGCGCCTGAACGGGGCCGCCTACGCGCGGGTGGCGCCCGGGCAGCTCGCCGCGCACGCGCGCGCGGTGCTGGAGCTGTGGCGGCAGGTGCTGGGCCGATTCATTGCGGCGCCTGCCAGCCGCCGCCCAGCGCCTTGATCAGCGCGACTTCGGCCACGAGGCGCTGGCCGTAAGTCACCACCGCGGCGCGCTCGTTGGCAAGCTGCGTCGCCTGCACCGCGACCACGCTCAGGTAGTCCACGGTGCCTGCCTTGTACTGGTTCGTGGTCAGCGTCACCGACTCGCGCGCCGCGCGCACCGCGTCTTCCTGCACGCGCGCTTCCTCGCCCAGAATGCGCAGCGCGGCGAGGTTGTCCTCGACTTCCTGAAAGGCGCCGAGCACCGTCTGGCGGTAGGCGGCGACGCTCGCATCGTAGGCCGCGACCGCCTGCTCGGTGAGCGCGCGGCGCAGGCCGGCGTCGAAGATCGACTGCGCGAGCGCCGGGCCGACGGCCCAGAAGCGGTTCGGCGCGCTGATCCAGTTGGCCGCGCTCGGACTCTGGAAGCCGCCGCTGGCCGAGAGCGTCAAGTCCGGAAAAAAGGCGGATTCGGCCACGCCGATCTGCGCGTTCGCGGCTGCGACGCGGCGCTCGGCCGCCGCGATGTCGGGACGGCGCTCGAGCAGCTGCGAGGGCATGCCCGGCGGAAGGTCGCGCATGCCGATCGCGATCGAGACCCGGGGCAGGGAAAACTCCGCCGGCGCCTTGCCCAGCAGGAGCGCGATCGCGTGCTCGAGCTGCGCGCGCGCCACCCCGAGGTCGATCGCCTGCGCCTGGGTGCCGGTGAGCTGCGCCTGCGCCTGCACCAGGTCGGCCTTGCCGGCGACCCCGACCGCGTAGCGGTTGCGGGTCAGCGCGAGCGACTTCGCGTAGGCCGCCACGGTGTCGTCGTACAGCTGGCGCTGCGCGTCGAGCACGCGCAGCTGGAAATAGGCGCTCGCGAGCTCGGCCTGGGCCGACAGGCGCGCGTTGGCGAGGTCGGCCGCGCTCGCCTGCGCGCCCGCGACGTTCGCTTCCACCGCGCGCCGCACGCGCCCCCAGAGGTCCACTTCCCACGAAGCGTCGAGCGAAACCACGTGGCTGGTCGAGGCCGCTCCGGTCGCCGGCGTGCGGCTGCGGGTGACCGAGACGCTGCCGCTGAGCGATGGAAACAGCCCCGCGCGCGCCTGCCCGACCAGCGCGCGCGCCTGGCGGTACTGCGCCTCGGCCAGGCGCAGATTCTGGTTGCCGATCTCGAGCTGCGCCTCGAGCGCGTCGAGCTGCGGGTCGGCAAAGGTCTTCCACCAGGCGCCGCGCTCCGTCAGGTCGGCCGGCTGTGCGGGTTTCCAGCCTCGGGTTTCCTTGTATACGGCCGGTACTTCCACTGCGGGGCGCCGGTAATCCGGGCCCACCATGCAGCCGCCGAGGAAGATGCTCAGTGCGATGCACGCTTTTTTCATGGACTCTCGCTCGCGATGGCGCCGGCGCGGCCGAGCCGCGTGCCGCGCCACAGGCGCAGGCACCACAGGCGCAGCCGGTCGAGGTAGAGATACACGACCGGAGTCGTGTACAGAGTCAGCAGCTGGCTGACCATCAGGCCGCCGATGATCGACAGCCCGAGCGGGCGGCGCAGCTCGGCGCCGTAGCCGCTGCCCAGGGCGAGCGGCAGCGCGCCGAGCATCGCCGCCATGGTGGTCATCATGATCGGGCGGAAGCGCATCATGCAGGCCTCGAAGATCGCCTCGCGCGGCGCCAACCCGCGCACGCGCTCGGCGTCGAGCGCGAAATCGATCATCAGGATCGCGTTCTTCTTCACGATGCCGATCAGCAGGATCACTCCGATCAGCGCGATGATGCTGAATTCGGTGCGGAAAAGCAGCAGCGCGAGCACCGCGCCGATGCCGGCCGAAGGCAGAGTCGACAGGATCGTGATCGGGTGCACGTAGCTTTCGTACAGCACGCCGAGCACGATGTAGACCGCGACCAGGGCGGCGAGGATCAGCCACGGCTGGCTCGCGAGCGAGGCCTGGAACGCGCGTGCGGTGCCCTGGAAGCTGCCGTGGATGTCGCTCGGCACGCCGATGCGCGCCATGGTATTGCCGATCGCCTCGGTCGCCTGCGAGAGCGACACCCGGGGCGCCAGGTTGAACGAAATCGTCGCCGCCGCGAACTGGCCCTGGTGGTTGACCTGGAGCGAGGTGTTGGTCGGCGCCCAGCGCGCGATGGCGGAAAGCGGCACCTGCCCGCCGGAAGAGGGGATCAGGTACACGCCCTTCAGCGCTTCAGGGCTCTGCCAGTACTGCGGTGCGACTTCCATTACCACGTGGTACTGGTTGAGCGGGGCGTAGATGGTCGAGACCTGGGCCTGGCCGAAAGCGAGGTTGAGCGCGGTGTCGATGTCCTTCGGCGTCAGGCCCAGGCGCGCCGCCGCGTCGCGGTCGATGACGAGCGAGGTCTGCAGCGCGCGCACCTCCTGGTCGCTGTTGACGTCGACCACTTCGGGTACGTCGGCGAGCGCGCGCTGCAGGCGCGGGGTCCAGGTGCGCAAGGCGGCGAGGTCGTCGGCCTGCAGGGTGAACTGGTAGGCGGCGTTGCTCTGGCGGCCGCCGACGCGGATGTCCTGCACCGGCACCAGGAACAGGCGCGCGCCGGGCTCGTGCGCCAGCTTGCCGCGCAGGCGCACGATGACCTGCGCCGCGGACTGCTTGCGCGGGCCGAGCGGCTTGAGCGCGATGAACATGAAGCCGGAATTGGTGCGGCTGCCGCCGGTGAAGCCGACCACGTTCTCGACCGCCGGGTCGGTGCGGATGATGGTCATGAAATCCGAGAGTTTCTTCTCCATCGCCTGGAACGAGATCGACTGGTCGGCCTGGATCGAGCCGATCAGGCGTCCGGTGTCCTGCTCGGGGAAAAAGCCCTTGGGCACGATCACGTAGAGGTAAACGTTCAGCCCGATCGTCGCGGCCAGGCTCAGCACGACCAGGCGCGGATGGCGCAGCGCCCATCCGAGGCTGGTGCGGTAGCGCGCCAGCACCCAGTCGAAGACCCGCTCGCTCGCGAGGTACAGGCGCCCGTGACGGGCGGCGTGGTTTGCCTTCAGCACGCGCGCGCACATCATCGGCGTGAGCGTGAGCGACACCACGAGCGAGATGCCGATCGCGACCGAGAGCGTGACCGCGAACTCGCGGAACAGCCGGCCGACGATGCCGCCCATGAGCAGGATCGGGGTGAACACCGCCACCAGCGACAGGCTCATCGAGAGCACGGTGAAGCCGACCTCGCGCGCGCTGCGCAGCGCCGCCTCGAACGGCGCCACCCCGCGCTCGATATGGCGCATGGCGTTCTCCAGCACCACGATCGCGTCGTCGACCACGAAGCCGGTGGCGATGGTGAGCGCCATGAGCGACAGGTTGTCCAGGCTGTAGCCGCACAGGTACATCACGCCGAAGGTGCCGATCAGCGATACCGGCACGGCGATCGCGGGGATCAGGGTGG
>JBOIFB010000231.1:0-4648 GCA_050741415.1 Burkholderiales bacterium
GATGCTCATCACATGCTCGGCGCGCAACGGGTAGTGCGCCGCGAGCCATTCGCGGAACAGGGCCTTGAGCTCGTTCGGCAGGCGCATGAGCTGGTAACCGGCCATGCTCGCGCCCGCCGCGGCGGCCGCCTCGAGCGATTCCTCGACCGACTTGTCCGACAGCGCGGGGATCACCGGCGCAAGCATCACGCCCACCGGCACGCCGGCGCCTGCCAGCGCGCGAATGGTGTCCAGGCGCCGCTGCGGGCTCGCGGCGCGCGGCTCCAGGCGCCGCGCGAGCTGGCGGTCGAGCGTGCCGAGCGAAACGAACACCTTGGCCAGATTCGAGCGTCCCATCGGTCCGAGCAGATCCAGGTCGCGCTCGATGAGCGCCGACTTGGTGACGACGGTAAGAGGGTGGCGGCACTCGGCGAGCAGCTCGATCAGGCTGCGCGTGATCCGGTAGCGGCGCTCGATCGGCTGGTAGCAGTCGGTGTTGGCGCCGAGCGCGATCGGCGAGGGCCGGTAGCCGGGCCTGGCAAGCTCCTCGCGCAGCCGCTCGACGGCGTTCACCTTGGCGAACAGCCGGGTCTCGAAATCCAGCCCCGGCGAGAGCTCGAGGTAGGCGTGGCTCGGGCGCGCGTAGCAGTAGATGCAGCCGTGCTCGCAGCCGCGGTAGGGGTTGATCGACAGATCGAACGGCAGGTCGGGCGAGTCGTTGCGCTGGATGATCGAGCGCGCGCGCTCTTCGGTCACCGTGGTCTCGAGCGCAGCCGGCGCCTCGTCCGCGGCGCCCCAGCCGTCGTCGAAGGTCTCGCGCGCCAGGGTCTCGAAGCGCCCTTGCAGCTGCGAGAGCGCGCCGCGCGACTTGCCCGGCGCTTGTACCTGCGCTGCGTGCATACCGATCGAGCGTGTTTCGTTGTTCGCCTCGTTCGCCATCGCCTCTGCCGGTAGAATCCGTGCTTCCTGAACGGAACCCCCATGCACTGTATATATGAACAGTGAACGGCGCAATGTCGGGCTGCTCGTCGCCTGCCAGGCGATGCTGCTGACCAACAACTCGACCCTGACCGCGATCAACGGCTTGGCGGGGCTCGCGCTGGCGCCCAATCGCTCGCTCGCCACGTTGCCGGTGACATGCTGGGTGCTGGGCAGTGCGATGGCCACAATGCGTGCCTCGCTGCACATGAAGCGGGTCGGCCGCCGGCGCGGGCTGACGCTCGGCACGCTTTGGGGGTTTACGGGCGCACTGGTCTGCGCTGGCGCGATCTGGCGGCAGAACTTCTGGCTGCTGTGTTTCGGCGCGCTGGTGTTCGGCGTCTACAACGCCTACGGCCAGTATTACCGTTTCGCCGCCGCCGACGCGGCAAGCGTGCAGTTCCGGCCCAACGCGATCTCGCTCGTGCTGACGGGCGGGCTGATCGGCGGCGTGCTCGGCCCGACCACCAGTCGGCTGACGGTCGACATGCTGCCGCAGAGGTTTCTCGGCGCCTACCTCGCGCTGATCCTGTTCTTGCTGATCACAGCGGCGCTGCTGCGCTTCATCCGCATCCCCGACCCGAGCGCGGCCGAGCAGCAGGCGATCGGGCGTCCGCTGTCGGCGATCGCGCGCCAGCCCAAGTACCTGGTTGCGGTGGCGGGCGCGGCGATCGGCTACGGGGTCATGAATTTCCTCATGACCTCGACGCCGATCGCGATGCGAATCTGCGGCCACCCTTACGGCGCGGCGGCGTTTGTGATTTCCTCTCACGTGATTGGCATGTACCTGCCCTCGTTCTTCACCGGCGGGCTGATCCGCCGTTTCGGCTCGCTGCGGGTGATATTCGCCGGCGCGTTGCTGAACGCGGTGTGCGTCGGCGTCGCGCTGACGGGCATCGAGATCGCGCAGTTCTGGTTTGCGCTGGTGCTGCTGGGCGTGGGCTGGAATTTCCTCTTCATCGGCGCGACCACTCTGCTGACCGAGACCTACCGTCCCGAGGAGCGGGCCAAGGCGCAGGGCGCCAACGACTCGGCGATCTTCATCATGATGGTTCTGTCGTCGTTCTCCTCCGGCCTGATCGTGACCAACGCGGGCTGGAACAGCGTGAACTACGCCGCGCTGCCGCTGGTCGCGATCATCATGGCGGCGATCGCGTGGCTCGCGCTGCGCAATCGCAGGCAGCGCGCGGCGGCGGCCTGAGGCCATGGCGCTCGATCCTCCTGCGGCGATCGGCGCGGCGCTCGACGGAGTCGACACCCCGGCGCTGGTGATCGAGCTCGATGCCTTCGAGCGCAACCTGAAGCGCCTGTCGGACGCGGTCGCGGGCCGCGGGGTGCGTGTGCGGGCCCACGCCAAGACGCACAAGTGCCCGGAGATCGCGCGGCGCCAGATCGCCGCGGGCGCGGTCGGCGTGTGCTGCCAGAAGGTATCCGAAGCCGAGCTGATGGTCGACGGCGGCGTGGCCGACGTCCTGGTCTCGAACGAGGTGGTCGGCGCGCGCAAGCTCGAGCGGCTCGTCGCGCTCGCGCGCCGGGCGCGCATCGGCGTGTGCGCGGACGACGCGAGCAACGTGCGCGCCCTGTCGCAGGCGGCCGGGCGCGCCGGCGCGACGCTCGACGTTTACGTCGAGGTGGACGTCGGCGCGCACCGCTGCGGCGTCGCGCCGGGCGAGCCCGCGCTTGCGCTCGCGCGCGAGATCGCTGCCTGCCCCGGGCTGCGCTTCGCGGGTCTGCAGGCCTATCATGGCGCGGCCCAGCACCTGCGCACGATGGCCGAGCGGCGCGGCGCGATCGGCCGCGCCGCCAGCGCCGCCTACCAGACCCGGCGCCTGATCGAGTCCGAGGGAATTGCCTGCCCGACGGTGACCGGCGCCGGCAGCGGAAGCTTCGTGTTCGAGATCGAGTCGGGTGCCTTCGACGAGATCCAGCCCGGCTCCTACCTGTTCATGGACGCCGACTACGCGAAGAACGAGTGGGCCGCGCCGCTGCCGCGCTTCGAGCACGCCCTGTTCGTGCTCTCGACCGTGATGAGCCGGCCGGCGGCGGATCGCGCGGTGCTAGACGCCGGGCTCAAGGCGCTTGCGGTCGATTCCGGCCTGCCGCTGGTATGGGAGCGCCCCGGGCTGCGCTACGCGCGCGCCTCGGACGAGCACGGCGTGCTCGAGATCGCGGCCGGTGCGCCGCCCGCGCTGGGCGACAAGCTGCTGCTCGTGCCGGGCCATTGCGACCCCACCGTGAACCTGTACGACTGGTACGTTTGTGTGAGGGCTGGTTTCGTAGAGGACATCTGGCCGATCATCGCCAGAGGGGCATTGACTTAAACGGATAAGGAAATCAATCCCGGTGTCGCCCGGCTCCGCGGGCCCGTTGTGGGCGCGCCCGGCGCGGATACGCGAGGCTCTCTTCGCCTAGCGGCGCACGGCCTGCTCGAGAAACGCCTCCAGCGCGCGCACCGGCTCGAGATCGCCGAACAGCACGCCACGCCGCGCCTCGATGCGCGCGCGCACATCCTTTCGGTAAGCGGCGTCGCTCGAGAGGCGCACCGCGATCCGGACGTATTCGTCCCCCGATCCGGCCACCAGCTCCGCGAGCCCTATTCTGCGGAGGATGCCCGCGGCGAGGTTGCCGCGCAGGAACCGGCCCTCGCGGGTGACGAGCGGCAGCCCGCCCTCGACCGCCTGCATCGCCGTGTTGAATCCGGAGAAGCCCAGCGTGTCGAGGAACACGTCGGCGCGCGCAAGCAGCCCGCGGAACACCGCCGGGCTCTGCCACGGCAGGAACGCCGCGAAATCGTCGAAACGCAGCCCGGCCCCGGCGAACGCCGCCGCGAGCCGCCGACGGAGCTTCTCCGACATCTCGCCGGACTCGAAGCTGAAGAAGACCAAGCGGCAGCGGCCGAGCCGCCGGGCGATCTCGACGAGCAGCCGGTCGTAACGGGGCGCGTACTTGAAGGGCACGCCGGGACACACGAGGACCGGGCCTTCGGCCCCGCCCAGGTCCGGCGGGTCGCCCGCGGGGAGCGCCGCGGGCTGGTAGCAGCAGCCGAGATGCGGCAGCGCCACCAGCCGCTCGGTGTAGTTCGACTGCGCGCCGTCCGCCTCCATGTCCTGCGCCGAGAGGAAATAGTCGATCGTCGGGAGCCCGGTCGTCTCGGGGTGTCCCCAGGCCACGGCCTGCACCGGCGCAAGGCGCAGGCTGGCGAGGCGCACCGTGAGCGGATGCATCCCGACGTCCGGAAAGACGACCACGTCCGGCCGCCGGTCCGCGATCGCCTCGACCCATTGCCGCAAACCTCCTGCACGCTCGGTGAAGTGCGCGGCGAGCGACCGCGCGGCTTCCGTCTCGGCGTCACGATCGGTCCCCAGGTGAAACGCCTCGGGCACGACCCGGCGCCGGTCGAGATTCTCGAACCAGCCCTTCATGATGGCGTTCCAGACGGAATGGTTGCGAAAGTGCGCCGAGACCACCGCGACGCGGATCGGGCCTTCGCCGCGCGTCTTTTCGGGCGCCGCGAACCCCTGCTTGCGCGACCACGCCCGCATGATGCCCGCGCACAGGCGTCCGTAGCGCTCGAGCAGCGCGCGATTGTCCTCGTCGTGGTAGGCGAGGTAGAAGGGCTGGTGCGCGCCGACCGCGCGCCACGCGCCGGCGCGCGGCGCCGCGCCGAAGCGGTGCTCGATCTCCCCCAGCG
>JBOIFB010000232.1:0-4647 GCA_050741415.1 Burkholderiales bacterium
CATGCGCTTCGCTTCGCGGCTTGGCCCCGAACCCCGCAATACGAGTTTCTCGCCGAGGAGGGCTGGCAGCACGCTTACGGGAGAAACGCCGTCTATGATCACGGACACCACGGCAATGCGGTCCTGTCCCGCTTTCCCATCCTCTCGGCGTCGAACGAGGATGTGTCCAACCATCGCTTCGAAAAGCGCGGCCTGCTGCATTGCGAAGTCGCGGTGCCGGGCTGGCCGAACAACCTGCAGTGCCTGTGCGTGCACCTTTCGCTGCACGAGCGCGGACGCCGCAAGCAGCTGGATGCGATTGCCGGGCGCCTGGAGGAGTTCGCGGCGCGCGGCATGCCGGTGATCGTGGCGGGTGATTTCAACGACTGGCGCCATCGCGCGAGCGCGATCCTCGAGCGCGGGCTGGGAATGCGCGAGGTCTCCATCGCACGGGGCGGACGCGCCGCGCGCACCTTTCCGAGCGCCCTGCCGCTGTTGCGCCTGGACAGAATATACGTCCGCGGCTTCGAGGTGCTCGCCGCGCAGGTGCACCGCGGCGCACCCTGGTCTTTGCTGTCCGACCATCTCGCGCTCAGCGCAGACCTGAAGCAGGCCTAGCGGATGCCGTTCGGTCCCGGGCAATGCCCTGCCGCTGCTGCGCCCCCGAAGCCTCAGCCCGGGCGGCGGCCGAACATGCCCCAGCCCTCGAAGGTCATGACGGTCTCCCCCCTCTGGTTTACCGCCTCCGTGCGCGACTTGACCAATCCCATGTCGCGACGGCTGCTCGAGGCGCGCGCTTCGAGCACGATGCGCCGGTAGGAAATCGTGTCGCCGGCGTGGACCGGCTTGAGCCAGCGCACGTTTTCGACCCCGGGCGACCCCAGGCTGGCGCTGCGATTGATGTAGTTGTCGCAAAGCAGCCGCATCGCGACCGCGCAGGTGTGCCAGCCGCTCGCGATCAGGCCGCCGAAGTACGAGCTCCGGGCGGCGACAGGGTCGATGTGGAACGGCTGGGGGTCGAACTTGCGCGCAAAGTCGATCATTTCCTCCTCAGCGAACTTGTGGCTTCCCATCGCAACGGTCTCGCCGATCTTGAAGTCTTCCCAGTAGAGAGTCTTGTCCATTCTCATGTCTGCGGTGCGATGCGCTCGTAGCGACCGACGCGCTCGCGCAGTTCCTGCGGCAGCGGCGCGGGCGTCATGCTCGACGGGTCGGCGTTGACATAGACCAGCTCCGCGGTGACGAGCGGCGTCGGCACCGGATCCGGTTCGTCGCGGAAGATCTCGAAGCGGAAGGTCGCGCTGCTGCGGCCCAGGCGGCCCACCCGGCAGCACACCGCGAGCAAGTCGTCGTAGCGCGCGGAACCGAGGTAATCGACCGTCGCCTTCCGCAGGTAGACGTCGTTGGCATACTTTTCAACATAGCCATGCGGATAGGGAAGGCCGATCGCGCGCCAGTACTCGGCGATAGCCGTGTCGATGTAGGTCAGGTAATGACCGTTGAACACGATTTTCTGCATGTCCACTTCGGCCCAGCGCACCCGCAATTGCGGCGTGCATACGAAATCTTCGCGCGACATTCTGAGTGAGGAGAACGGCTTACGCGATTTCAGGGATTCGGCGGCAGTTCGGGGCCGGGACCGCGGTCGGGTTTCCGGGCCGGGGCGAGTGCGTCGGAAGCCCGCAACAGCGAACGCACGAATTCGCCAATCGCGGCAAGAGTGGCGCTGCGCGCCTGGAGCGTCGGGTAATGACCGCAATCGGCGAACCTCAATGTGTCGACGTGCCCGTGCGCGCAGGAGCGAAGCGCTTCGAGTTGCTTTTCGGAGAAAAATTCATCGTTCTGCCCTTGGATCGCCAGCACCGGGCAGCGAATTCGGGCGACATAGGGCTCCAGCCCCCAGCCGGTGGCAGCCTCGTCCGAGGTCCAGACCTCCACCAGGCGCTCGAACAGTGTCTCTGCGTTCCTGCCGTGGTGCCGCTGAAGGCGCGCCTTGAGGTCGCCGTGATTGAATTCCGAAATCTGCGCGCGAACGGCCTCGGCCGTACGCGCCTCCCGAAACAGATGCGGCGAAATCGCCACGACGCCGCGAACCGCCTCCGGGTGCGCCCCCGCAAACGCGAGCGCAATCGACGCCCCATCGGACTGGCCGACCAGGATTACGTCGTGCAGCTTTGCCTGATCGAGCACTTGCGGAAGTACGCGCAGAGCCTCCTGCAGAAGATAGTCCCTCCGATACGGCCGAACGAGCGGTTCCGAGTCGCCCGAGCCCCAGCGATCGTAGATCAAGGCGCCGCATCCCGTTGCGCGTACGATCTGGTCCGGGATATCCCCCCACATGCGCGTGCTGCCAAGGGCGTCGTGCAGAAATACGAGCGATGGCGCGCGACCGGCGCCGGGCCCTCGCCAGTGTCCGCGCAATACGTGCCCGTCGGCGCGGAGCGTAAGCTGCCGCAGCGCGCGCTCGATGACTTCGCGAAAATCGGCCGGCGTCAGGGCGACGAGATCGCATTCTGCGGCGGCGAAGAAGCTCTCGACCGCCGAGCCTGCTTCAGCGCAGTCGCGCCCGCGCAGTGCCGCCTCCAGATCGAAAATGGTTCGCGGCGGCGTGACGAAGAAATCCCCGGTCAGCAACACCTCCCTGATGCGGTTCCGCCCCGGGCCCTCCAAGCGAACGTCGGCGCGCAGCGTTCCGCCGCGCCGCACCAGCGTCGCCGAAACGAGCGCGTCGTCCGCTTCCGGCGCATCGACCAGGCGCACGAATTCGTCGGTACCGAATTCGCGTTCGTAGAGTGCCGTCGCGAGGGCTTCCTCGTATTGGGAGGCGGAGCCCCACTGGGGTGTCATTGCCAGTTCCTCACGAAAGCCCGCCAGCATCGCTGCATAGATTTCGTCCAGGGGCGGAGTCCTGCCCAGCACTTCGCGCACTGTTATCACGCGCCGGCGGGCGTCGTCGAGGTCGCGCTTGGCGAGCTTCTCCACCGGCACCTTCAGGACTTCGATCATGCGCGCTGGATCGAAGTCGATCAGCAGCGTGCCCTGATAGAACAGCGTATTGCCATCGAAGAAGCCGCCCGTGCCGCTGATCTTGCGGCCGTTCACCTCGATGTCGTTTCTGGGCCGGAATTCCGCAGGAATGCCGAGCTTCCCTAGTCCTGAGGCGGCCGCCCGGCAGATACGCGCAGCGATCTCGGCAAGGTCTGTTGTGCCGAGCCGGCGGCGGTCCAAGACCAGTTCCCAGCCAATCTGACCTTCGTCGAGATACAGCCCTCCGCCGCCGGTGATCCGGCGGCCGACCTCGATCCCCGCTCGTCGGCAGTATTCGAGGCGGACCTCGTGCGCCAGAATCTGGTGCAGGCCCACCAGCGCCGACGGGCGGAAACGCAAGAAGCGGATCGTGTCCGGAATTTTACCGGCATTGCGTGCTTCGATCAGGGCTTGATCGAAAGCGACATTCGCGCGCGCGCCGCGGATTCCCGTGTCGATTACGCGGTCGGGAGTTTGCACTAGCGGAGACCGATACTCGGATGACTCAGGCGATGTTACGCCATTTCGCAATAAATCGGCGTGCTAAGCTTTCGAGCGACTCCAACTCCGGTGTCGAACTCAGCAATATGCACGAGGACAATCCTTCCAGCGTTCCGGTGGACGCAGAGTTCCTGGCGCAGATGGATGGCGCATATACGGGGTGGAGCGATCCCGCGAAGCGTCTGCGGGATGCGCTCGCGAACAATGAGCTGCAACTCTACATCCAGCCCATCGCGCAGCTCGGCGAAAATCGGTTTGTGATGGCCGAAGTGCTGGTGCGGCTGCGTGAAGAAGAGAAAAAGATGCTTCCGCCGGGCGAGTTTCTCCCGGTGTTCGAGCAATACGGAATGATGCCTGAGCTCGACCGTTGGGTCGTCAGCCAGATCGTTCAGCGCATTGTCCGGCATGCGCCTGGCGGGTTCCGGCAGTTCAGCATCAACGTTTCGGGGAAAACCTTAGAAGACGAGCATTTTCCCGAGTATGTGTCTCGGACTCTGCGCCAGTTTGGCGTGCCGGCGCAGACCTTGTGCTTCGAGATCGACGAGATCGACGTCCTCGGCAGGCTGGACGCGGCGGCGCAGTTCAGTGCAAGGGTGCGCAGTCTGGGGTGCCAGGCGGCCATCGACGGGTTCGGTCGGCGCTCGGCTTCGTTCGCGCCGCTGAAGAGCCTGCGCATCGACTACTTCAAGGTGGACGGAGCAATCACCCGCAACATACTGAGCAGCGACACCGCATTGAACAAGTTGCGCACGATCGTTCGCGTGGCGCAGACGATCAAGGTCGGCGTAATCGCCGAGTTCGTAGAGGAAACCGAGGTCCTGGTGCGCTTGTTCGCCCTCGGAGTGGGCTACGCGCAGGGATTCGGAATCGCGCGGCCGACACCCGTAGACAGTGGTCCCGCGGGACAGTGACGCGCGAGGACGGCGCGCGTATGGATCAGGCAGTAATCCGTGCTATGACGAAATGGCCGGCAGTATCGGCGGTATACGGCTGGCTCGCACTTGACGAACGCGGCAACTGGCAGCTGCGCAATCCTGGGACGGACGTTTTCGGGCGCATCGGCAATGCAGCGCTGCGCGAGTTCATCTGCCGCAACTACGCCCGGGACGCGCGCGGTGGTTGGTTTTTCCAGAACGGGCC
>JBOIFB010000233.1:0-4642 GCA_050741415.1 Burkholderiales bacterium
TCTACCCCGCGGTTGCGCCCGACCTGCACGCCGCTCGGATCGACCTGGATCAGTTTCGCGCTTTGCGCCAGGATCGGCGGCAGCCCGAAGCCGACGGTGAAATCGAGCAGCTTGCCCAGCAGCAGCACCACGTCCGCCTCACCGATGAGGTTCGCCGGCTGGTGCTGCGACAGGTCGAAAAAGCCGAAGCAATAGGGATGCTCGTCGGAAACGATGCCGCGCGCGGCCTCCTCGGTCATCAGCGGCAGCTTCGTCGTCTCGATCAGCCGCTCGAGCGCGGCACCCCAGTCGCCGTAGGCGGCCGGCGTGCCGGCCACGATCAGCGGCCGCTCGGCCGCGCGCAGCAGCCGCAGCGCCTGGTCGATCTGCGCCGGCGCGGCGACGCGCGGCGCCTGCGACCGGTAGGCGGTGGCGGATTGAAAGCGGACTTCATCCTGCTCGACGCGCTGTGTCTGCACGTCTACGGGCACGGTCAGGTGCACCGGCCCGCGCCTGCCGTCGAAGGCGGTGCGCACCGCGCTCGCCACCATGTCCGGGATGCGCCGCGCGTCGTGCACCAGCCAGGCGCCCTTGGTCGCGGGGCGCGCCAGGCCGATCTGGTCGATCTCCTGCATGATGCCGCGGTGGTAGTCGCGCAGCCCGGCCGAGCCGGCAATGTTGAGCACCGGGCTCTCGGACGAAAGTGCGTTGACCAGGCCGGGAATCGCATTCGCGTGTCCCGGGGTGGTAAAAGCGCACACGCCCAGCCGCCCGGTGATCCGCCCCCAAGCGTCCGCCATATGCACCGCCGCCTGCTCGTGGCGGCAGTCGATCAGCCTGAAGCCCTCGTCGGCCAGCAGGTCGAGCAGGGGCAGGATATGGTCGCCCGCGAGGGTGAATATCGTGTCTACCCCCTCCTCGCGCAGGGCGCGGGTCAGCAAATGCGAGCCGGTCGTGGTCATGGGCGGAACGCGCTAGAATCCCCTCGAAGCGGATTCATCCGCTCAAGAACGAGGGAGAGATGCCAATTTCCAATAACTATTTTGTCGCTCACGTAGTCGTCCCTTCGGTGCTTGTGTTCGTCCTGGTCGTCGGCGTCGTGGGCATTCTGCTCGGATTGGGATTGATCGCCCGCAACGAGACGGTCCTGCGGCTGCTCGAGCGCCTCAATCACTGGATCTCGTTCCGGCGCGCGCTCAAGCCGCTCGAGGTTCCGCGCGAGATCGAGCAGAGCGTGCGCAAGCACCCCCGTGGGCTCGGAATAGTGATCCTCATCGGCGCCGCATTTTCGCTCTACTTCCTGCTCTTGCGGATCAGCGCCTCGGATTTCGCCGCGCTGCTCACTGCCGACTCCGCGCAGGGGGCGCTGCTGTGGTTCGCGAACAGCCTGCGCTGGGCGCTGATCGGCGCGAACTTCATCGCATTGGCGATCGGCATCGTGCTTGCGTTCCTGCCGCGGATGATGGATCCGCTCACCGCCAGCGCCAACCGCTGGATATCGTCCCGCCGGTTGACCATGAAGGCGGACGAGATGGATCTCACGCTCGATCGCGTGGTACGCGCCTATCCGCGCGTGGCGGGTACGCTGATCGCGATCGGCGCGCTGGTTCCGGCGATCGGCGCCTCGATGATGCTTTTCGGCGGCCGCTGAGATCGGATTGGCGCAGGCCGCCACTATCTGAGCTTCAGTTCGATGTCGCGCAGGATCGGGTCATCGGCGCGCGCGACCTCGTTTTCGATCAGCGCCCCGCAGCCGGGACAGAAGAACTGGCGGAACACGGGCCGGTCGTCGATATAGCGGCGCCAGTCGCCGATGTTCGGGTTGGCTGCGGCGATCTCGCGCTCCCTGGCCACGCAGCCGTCCTTGTAGTTGTCGCGCAGCGCGCCCAGGTCCGCGGCGCACTTGGCGCAGGCGTAGCGCAGGCCGCCGGCCTCGCGCCGCAGTTCCAGGTTCTCGCTCGCTCGGGCCGCCACTCTGCCCGCGAGGGTCTTCACCGGCGCACCCTTGCGCCGGCGTCCGGCGCGCTGCTCGGCGCGCAGCTGCCGGGTGGTTTCCAGGTCGAGTGCGCCGTGCTCCCCGATCACCACGCCGTAGATCTCGCGCGCGGCGTCGCGCGACACGGCGCGGTTCTCGACCACGTCTTCCCTCACGCGCTCGGGGTCGCGCTCGAACGGGTCGCCGAAGCCGCCGGCGCCGGACCAGAGCACGGCGTAGGCGTCGTCCGCTTCCTGCAGGAAGTTCTCCTGGCGCAGCTGCAGCACCTCCTCGCGGCCATTGAGCTCGCCGATGTCGACTACCATTTCGCTCCGCTCGAGGCGCTTTCTCACGTCGGTGGCACGGCGGAACTTGTACGCGTTCACGCTGCCCGGATAGCCG
This sequence comes from Burkholderiales bacterium, assembly GCA_050741415.1. Lineage (GTDB taxonomy): Bacteria > Pseudomonadota > Gammaproteobacteria > Burkholderiales > SG8-39 > DAHVFK01. Next base: position 2,357 of record JBOIFB010000233.1, read on the forward strand.
CCCATCATTCCCAGCGAAGTCGGCGTCGCGTTGCCGGAGGAAAGCGTGTCGTGGGTGATGCGCTCGGTGCGGTGCGGCACGAAGCAGGACTCGGCCGACATGCCGCCGCGCCACTTGCCCGCGCCGCCCGAATCCACCACCTCCTTGCGGTAAAGGAACAGCAGCGGAAACGTCTGCTCGGTATGCTCGACGTTCGGCAGCTTGCAGATCGGCGTGCGCGACTGCCCTCCGGTATTGATCCCGTCGCCGCTGGAGAACGCTCCGATCGCACCGCCGATCGGGTCCACCAGCAGATAGCCGTAGCGCTCGCCCCATTGATCGGTGCCGCGGAAGATCGTCGCCGGCCACTGGCTGGTGCCGCCGATGCACATGATGTCTTTGCGCATCTCCGCGTCGCCGTAGATCATCTTGGAGAGCACGTTGTAGGCCGGATAGAGCGAGATCTCCATCGCCTGCACCGGCGCGGTCGACACCGAGGCCGGAAAGTTGGCGCAGTTGAAGGTTCCCGGCGTGGGGTCGAATTCGACGTGGCGCAACGCACCGCCGATGCAGAAATACTGGTCCCAGCACAGCAGTTGGTTGAGCGCCACCATGATAGAGCCGCGCCAGCCGGAATAGGTGGCGTTCATCGCGCCGTCCTGAGGAGCGGTGCCGTCGTTGTCGAAGATCAGCCGGTCGCCCTTCTTGGTCAGCGCCAGGCACACCCGGTGCGTGCGCCGGTCCCCCGGGCGGCAACACTCGACGTAGGCGCGCTCGCGCCACACTCCGTCGGGCAGGCGCTTGAGCTTATCCAGGAAGGCGATCTCGGCGTTGTGCATGATCTTCTTCATCACGCCCTTGACCACCTCGGCGCCGTAGCGCTTGATCAGGGCCAGCACGCGGTCGCGCGCGGTCAGATTGCCGGCGAGTTGGGCGCGGAAGTCGAGCGCAACCGCTTCCGGTTTGCGCGAAGCGCGCAGATACAGCTCCTCGATGTCGCGCCGAATCTCGTTGTTCTCTATGATCTTCACCGGCGGAATGAGGATTCCTTCCTCGAAGGCACTTTCCGCCGAGCCGCAGAACGAAGACGGGGTGATGCCGCCGATGTCGTACTGGTGCAGGCAGTTGGTGACCCAGCAGAATAGCTCGCTCTTCCAGAACACCGGGCAGATCAGCATCACGTCCTGCTGGTGCGCGGCCCCGACCCACGGATCGTTGGCGAGGAACATATCGCCCTCTCGTATCCCGGGGTTGTCCGAGCGGTACTCGAGGATCCATTTCACTTGAGTGTCGGTGACGCCGGACATGTACTGCATGTAGGGGCCGAAATACACGAACTCGCCATCCTCGGCCAGGATCGAGGGGTTGAGGTCGAGCGCGTACATCGCGACCGGCGAGCCGGACAGGCGCTGAATGGTGGCGCCGTGCTCCTCGTTCACGTGCCAAAGGCTGTGGCGCACCACTTCGTAGGTGACTGGATCGATTCGGCGCGCCCGCCTGGTGTGGAGCTTGAGTTTTTTCGACACCTTGAGCGTCTTCGGCGGCACGTAGCCCATGCCCTTGCCGTCGAAGGCGGCGCCTTTCATCTCGCTCACTCTCGGCATGTCGGCTCCTATTTACCGAAGTCCATCTCGAAGTTGCCGAACGCATCCACGCGCAGTCGGCGCCCGGGGTAGATTACGATCGTGGTGTCGGTGGTCTCGACCACACCCGGGCCGGCGATGCGGTTGCCGGGTTTGAGCCGCGCGCCATCGTAGATCCGCGTGGGCACGACGCGCTTGAAGTCGGGCCAGTAGATATCGCGCCGCCCGCGCAAGGCCTGCGGCGCAACGCGCGCGCTCAAGTTCCTCGCGCGCGGCAGCTTCGGCCGCGGGGTGGCGGCGCTCGCGCGCAAGCGCAGGGTGACGATCTCGAGCCGCGCGCCGCGGTAGGACGAACCCTTGCCGTAGAGCTGCTCGTAGCGCGCGTAGAAGCGCGCCGCCAGCTTTTCGCCGAAGGCGCCTGTCAGGCGACCTTCGGGCAGCAGCACTTCGACCTCGTTGATCTGGCCGCGGTGACGCATGTCGAGCGAAAAGTCAAGCCGGCGCCGGGGGCGCGCGACGCCGTCCTGGTCCATCTGCGCGTGCGCGCGGCGCTCGAGCTGCTCGAGCGCGCGGTTGACGCGCGCCGCGCTGAACGGGTTCGCCTGGATGTCGGTGTGCTCATGCACGTGCAGCATGTCGGCCGAAGCGGCGCCGAATGCGCACCAAGTCGACGCGATCTCCTTTTGCGGAACGATGATCTTCTTCACCCCGAGCTCGGCGCCGA
>JBOIFB010000234.1:0-4639 GCA_050741415.1 Burkholderiales bacterium
GATCCGGAGCTTGCCGGCAGCCAGATCCATCGTTTTATCCTGCTGCACAAGGAGCTCGACGCGGACGACGGCGAGCTGACCCGCACGCGCAAGGTGCGGCGCGGTTTCATCGCCGAGAAGTACGCCCCGCTCGTCCAGGCGCTGTACGGCAACGATGCGTCGGTGCACGTGGAAGCGCAGGTCAAGTACGAAGACGGCCGCAGCGGCAGCATCAGCGCCGATCTGAAGCTGCACGACGCGAAGACCTTCGCGCCCGCGGCGGCGAAGCGGGCGGCGTGAGCGCGCAGCCGCAAGCGCAGGAGATGATGGCGCAGGGGCGCCGCATCGGCGAGGTCATCCTGTCGGTGGAGGGCGTGTCGCTGTCCTTCGGCGGCGTGAACGCGCTCACCGACGTGTCGTTCGACGTGTGCGAGCACGAGATCAGGGCGATCATCGGACCTAACGGCGCGGGCAAGAGCTCGATGCTGAACGTCATCAATGGCGTCTACCATCCGCAAAAGGGCACCATCCGCTTTCTCGGCCAGCCGCGCCACGACGTCGACACGCACCAGGCGGCGGCGCAGGGGATCGCGCGCACTTTCCAGAACCTGGCCTTGTTCAAGGGCATGAACGTGCTTGAGAACATCATGACCGGGCGCAACCTGCGCATGAAGGCGGGGCTGCTCGCGCAGGCACTGCGTTTCGGGTGGGCCGAGCGCGAGGAGCTCGAGCAGCGCGCGGTGGTGGAGAACATCATCGATTTTCTCGAGATCCAGGCCTACCGCAAGACGCCGGTGGGGCGGCTGCCGTACGGGCTGCAGAAGCGCGTCGACCTGGGCCGCGCGCTGGCGATGGAGCCGCGCCTGCTGCTGCTCGACGAGCCGATGGCGGGCATGAACGTCGAGGAGAAGCAGGACATGTGCCGCTTCATCCTCGAGGTCAACGACCAGCTCGGCACCACCATCGTGCTGATCGAGCACGACATGGGCGTGGTTATGGACATTTCGGACCGGGTGGTCGTGCTCGACTACGGCAAGAAGATCGGCGACGGCACGCCGGCCGAGGTGCGCGCCACCCAGGCGGTGATCGACGCCTATCTCGGCGTGAGCCGCTGAAGCGGGCGTGCGCGACATGAAACGCCAGCTTCCTCTCATCATTCTGTGCGCGGCGCTCGTCGCCGGGCTTTTCGCTCCTCTGGCGACCGGCGCGAGCGCGCCCGGCTTCTACGTCGAAGTTGTGCTCGGCGGGCTGATGACGGGCGTGCTCTACTCGCTGGTTGCGCTGGGTTTCGTGCTGATCTTCAAGGCCTCGGGGGTGTTCAATTTCGCCCAGGGCTCGATGGTGCTGTTCGCCGCCTTGTCGGTGGCGCGCATGGCGGAAGTGATGCCGCTGTGGGTGGCGGCGCTGCTGGGCGTCGTCATCATGGTGCTGTTCGCGGTCGTGGTCGAGCGGGTGGTGCTGCGGCCGCTGGTGAACCAGGACGGCGTGGTCCTGCTGATGGCGACCCTGGGGGTGTCGTATTTCCTCGACGGGTTCGGACAGTCGGTGTGGGGCAGCGACATCTACCAAATCGACCTCGGGCTTTCCAAGGCCCCGGTGCTGATCCTGCGCAACGTGTTCCAGGGCGGGATCCTGTTCAACAAGGACGACGTCGCCGCTGCCATAGTGGCGGTGCTGCTGGTCGCCGCGCTCGCGCTGTTTTTCCAGAAGACCGCCACCGGGCGCGCGCTACGCGCGGTCGCCGACGACCACCAGGCGGCGCAGTCGGTCGGCATTCCGCTGAACCGGATCTGGGTCATCGTGTGGTCGGTGGCCGGCATCGTAGCCGTGGTGGCGGGAATGGTCTGGGGCTCCAAGCTCGGGGTCCAGTTCTCGATTTCGCTGGTGGCGCTCAAAGCGCTGCCGGTGGTGATCCTGGGCGGATTTACCTCGATCCCGGGCGCGATCATCGGCGGGCTGATCATCGGCGTGGGCGAGAAGGTGGCCGAGGTCTTCCTCGGGCCGGTGATGGTCAGGACCTTCGACTTGGCGGGAGGCGGGATCGAGAACTGGTTCGCCTACGTGCTCGCGCTGCTGTTCCTGCTGGTGCGGCCCGAGGGGCTTTTTGGCGAGCGCATCATCGACCGCGTATAGCACGGGACAACATGTTCTACAGGGAAAACGGCCAGTTCAAGCAGTCCTACCGGCAGGACGCGGCGCTGCTGCCGATCGCGCAGGATCGTATTTTCATGCTGGCGCTGCTTGCCTTTGCTTTTGTCGGCGTGCCCTTGCTCGCGAGCAACTACCTGTTCCTGTCGATCCTGAACCCGTTCCTGATCATGGCGCTCGCGGCGATCGGGCTCAATCTGCTGGTCGGCTACTGCGGGCAGATCTCGATCGGTCACGCGGCGTTCATGGCGGTCGGCGCATATGCGGCGTACAACCTGATGCTGCGCGTGCCGAATCTCAGCTTCCTGGTCGCGCTGGTGCTGGCCGGGCTGATCGCGGCGCTGGTCGGCATGCTGTTCGGCATCCCGAGCCTGCGCATCAAGGGCTTGTACCTGGCGGTGGCGACCTTGGCGGCGCAATTCTTCATCGACTGGATGTTCGCCCGCGTGAAGTGGTTCACTGGCTACCAATCCTCCGGCTCGGTCTCGACCCCGGTGCTCAACCTGTTCGGCTGGCAGCTCGATTCGCCGGTCAGGAAATATCTCTTTCTGCTTGCGGTGGTGGCCGTGTTTACGCTACTGGCGCGGAACCTGGTACGCGGCCACATCGGCCGCGCGTGGATGGCGATCCGCGACATGGACGTCGCGGCGGAGGTAATCGGCATCCGCCCGATGTACGCCAAGCTGACCGCCTTCGCAGTAAGCTCGTTCTACGTCGGCGTCGCGGGCGCGCTGTGGGGCTTCATCTACCTCGGCTCGTGGGAGCCGCTGGCGTTCAACATCACGCTTTCGCTCAATTTACTATTCATGATCATCATCGGCGGCATGGGATCGATCCTGGGCAGCTTTTTCGGTGCGCTGTTCATCGTCGCGCTGCCAATCGCCCTTGATCGCGTGCCGGCATGGGTCGGCGCGCCGCTGTCGACCGCGATGGCGTCGAACCTGGCGTTGATGATCTTCGGCGCGTTGATCGTGTTCTTCCTGATTGTCGAGCCGCACGGGCTCGCGCGCCTGTGGGCGATCGGCAAGGAGAAGCTGCGTCTGTGGCCGTTCCCGCACTGAGCGCGGCGGCAGATGCGTCCGGCCCGCGGCCTGTCAGCCGCGGCCAATACTTAGAGGAGGTAGTGAAGATGACCCTAGCAGCTAAAACCAGGCTTCTGGCGGCGACCGTCGGAACAGTCGCTGCCGTGATCTCGGTCACGGCGAGCGCACCAGCCTACGCGCAGGCCAAGGAGCAGTTCTTTCCCGAGCTGGTGTACCGCACCGGTCCCTATGCACCCAACGGCGTGCCCTTCGCCGACGGCTACAGCGACTACCTCAAGTTGCTCGATGCCCGCGACGGCGGCATCAACGGCGTCAAGATCACCTACGAGGAGTGCGAGACCGGCTATGCGACCGACCGCGGCGTCGAGTGCTACGAGCGCATGAAGAACAAAGGCCCGACCGGCGCCACCGTGTTCCAGCCGCTGTCGACCGGCATCACCTTTGCGCTCACGCCCAAGGCGCCGCGCGACAAGATTCCCCTGGTCACCGCCGGCTACGGCCGCGCCGACTCGGTCGACGGCTCGGTGTTCACCTGGAACTTCCCGCTCGGCGGCACCTACTGGGACGCGGCCGACATCCTGGTCCAGCACGTGGGCCAGAAAGAGGGCGGTTTGGCGAAGCTCAAGGGCAAGAAGATCGCGCTCGTCTATCACGATTCGCCTTACGGCAAGGAGCCGATCCCGCTGCTCGAGAAGCGCGCCAAGATGCTCGGTTTCGACTTGCTGCTGCTGCCGGTCACTCACCCGGGCGTCGAGCAGTCGGCGACCTGGCTCCAGATCCGCCAGCAGCGCCCTGACTATGTCTTCCTGTGGGGCTGGGGCGTGATGAACTCGACCGCGATCAAGCAGGCGTACGCGACCGGCTATCCGCTCAACCGGATGTACGGCGTGTGGTGGTCGGGCGCCGAGCCCGACGTCATGCCCGCGGGCGAAGACGCCAAGGCCTACAACGCGCTCGTGTTCCTCGCGCCGGCGGGCCGCGGCAAGGTGCATGAAGACATCCTCAAGTACCTCTACGACAAGGGCAAGGGCACCGCGAGCAACAAAGACGAAGTGGGGCAGGTGCTGTACAACCGCGGCATGGTATCGGCGATGATGGCGGTCGAGGGCGTCAAGCGCGCCCAGCAGAAGTACGGCAAGAAGCCGCTCACCGGGACCCAAGTGCGCTGGGGTCTGGAGCACCTCTCGATCACGCGGGCCGACATCAAGAAGCTTGGCTTCGAGGGCTTCATGGAGCCGATCCACACCAGCTGCGCCGACCACGAGGGCGCGCACAGCGCGCGCATCGAGACCTGGGACGGCAAGGCCTGGCACGTGACCTCGGGGGACTACCAGTCCGACATGAGCGTGATCCGGCCGATCATCGAAGCGTCGGCGGCCAAATACGCGGCGGAAAACAAGATCACCCCGCGCGATTGCTCAAAGGAGAAGTAAGCGTTACCCCGCCGCCTGCGCCACGGCGCAGGCGGG
>JBOIFB010000235.1:0-4617 GCA_050741415.1 Burkholderiales bacterium
CGCCGCGGTGGCGGCCGTCAGCGTCGCGGTGAGGGTCTTGCCCTCCCCGGTCTCCATCTCCGCCAGCATGCCGTTCAGCATCGCCCAGCCGCCGATCAGCTGCACGCCGAAGTGGCGCTGGCCGACGTTGCGCCGCGCCGCCTCGCGCACCAGCGCGAACGAGGCGCCGGCGAGCGCGAGATCGCGAAAACCTGCGCGCCGCAGGCGCTGGCGCAGCTCGGCGGCGCGCCCGAGCAGCTGCTCGTCCGTAAGCCCTTCCAGCCCCCGCGCGGCGGCGTCGGTCGCTGCCTCGATGCGCGCGAGGCGCTTACCGGCCGTTCCCGCCTTGCCGGTGAGGTAGCGCACCGCGGTCATCAGGCGCTCGAGCTTGCCTTCGCGCGCCTCGGCGCGCTCCGGATAGCCGCTTCCCGGCAGTGCCGATGTCGTCGCTGCCATCAGACCGCGAAACGCCGCAGGAACAGCTGCCTGACCGAGCGGTAGATGCGCCAGGCTACCGGCTCCGAACCAAGCTCGAAGCGCGCATAGACGTGCTCGCCGAGCACGAAGGTGCGCGTCGCGGGCAGCTCGAGCTCGAACTCGAACCAGGTGTTCAGGGTCTTCGCCTTCTTCGTGTCCTGAGGGTCGAGCGGCGCGGACCCTCCGCCCACGCTCGACATCGCGAGGTTCGTCACCCGATCGCTCGCCGCCGGCACTTCCCGCACGATCTGCGCCTCGAAGGTCTCGTACATGCGGCCTGCGAGCTTGACCCGCACCTGCCGGGTGCGCGTCTTCACGAGGTCGATGTCGTCCTGCGACACCAGCACCCGCGCGGTCACGATTGCCGCCGGCACGACGTAGCCGACTTCTTGTCCCTTGCGCAGAAAGCGGTCGGGCATGTCGGCCGCCGCGCTGCCGAGCACGAAGCGGCCGCTCACCGGGCTCAGGATAGTGAGGTCGCGGAATCGCGCGCGTGCGTCATCGAGCTCGCTGCGCGTCGCGCGCAGCTCCTCGCGCGTAATCTACCATTTCACGCGGTCGCTCTGCAGCTCGGCATGCGCGCGCGTCTCGAGCAGCCGCAACTGCGCTTCCAGCACCCGGATCTTGGGCTCGAGCTCGAGGTTCTCGGCTACGATGAGCGGCCGGCCGCGCTGCACGGTAGCGCCGGATTTGACCGCCACCGTCCTGACGAACCCGTCCGCCCCGGCGCGCACCAGGGCATCGTCCGGCACCCAGATCACGCCCTCGGCCCGGCTCCAGAGCGGTACCGGGACCAGGAACAGAAGCGCGGCGAGCGCGCCGACAAGCGCCGCGCTTACGCCCAGCGCGCGCATGCGATTGCGCCGCAGCCGTGCATGCGCAGCCAGATAGCCGATTCCCTTCGCGACCGGAATGACGAACGACGCGAATAGCGCCCACAGCGCGAGCAACACGCCGATGATCATGTATTGGCTGGCGATGAACAGCGCGATCGCCAGCATGACGAAAGTGCGGTAGAGGAAGGATGCGATGGCGAAGAACACGAACCAGCGCTTTTCGCCCCGGCTCGCGTCGAGCTCGGGCAGCTTGAGCCCGAACAGCCGCGTCTCCGCGAGGTGGGCCAGGTACTGCTGTGCGCGATTGCGCAGGTTCGGGATCTGGATCAGGTCCGACAGGATGTAGTAGCCGTCGTAGCGCAGCAGCGGATTGGCGTTGAAGAATACCGTCGACACGCCGGCAATCAGCATCACGTTGTAGAGCACCGCGCGGAACACGCCGGGCTGAACGTCGAGCCACAGGAAAAGCGCGAGCGACGCGATGAACACCTCGACCACCATGCCCGCGGCGCCGACCAGCACCCGGCGCCGCGTGGCGCGGAACGCGCTGGCCGCGGTGGCATCCACGTACGGGATCGGCATCAATACCAGCAGCATGACGCCCATTTCGTGCACCTCGCCGCCCCAGGCCTTGGTGGCGCAGGCATGGCCGAACTCGTGCAATAGCTTCAGCAGCGGGAAGGTGAGCCACATCAGCAGCAGGTTCTGCGGCGCGAGCACGCGGTCGGAGAAGTCCCTGCTCAGCTCCGGCCAGTGCTGCGCGGCGCTCACCACGGCGCTGCCGACGACCAGGGACCACAACAAAAACCCGAACCAGCCGAACAGCGGCCGGTACCACGCGAGCCAACGCTCGAGGATTCGGTCCGGATCGATCAGCGGGATACGGACCGCCATCGGCGAGAGCAGGTTCTGCTTCCAGGTCTTGCGCACGCCCTTCTTCGCGCGGCGCAGCAGTTCGGCGACGTCCGGCGTGACCTCCGACTGCAGCACGTCGGCCGAGTGCAGCTGCCCCAGCAGCCGGATGATCTCGTCCTGCGTCGGCGCGTCGTCGCCGAAGCGCGCAATCGCCGCGTCCCAGATCTCCTGCACGCTGCGGCGGCCGTCCATCAGGCCGATCGCGTAGTGCGCGACCGGGTTGAAGCGGTGCATGCGGCGCGAGACGCGGTCCTCCAGCACGTACCACAGCTCGCCGCGGTAGTGATGACGGTGAATTCGCACGTGGCTGCGCAGGCGCGGCCTCAAGTCTGCGACGCGATACCAGGAAGGGCTATGCAGGTCGGTCGACACCGTTTAGGGCATCCAGGACCAAAGCCACAAGCGGACCCAGTCGGTGAAGCTGTGAGTCCAGATCCAGACCAGCTTGCGGTCGTCGATGCCGATCTTGCCCACACCCTCCATGCCCGGCCGCAGGCGCGGGCCTGGCGCCTGGGCGAGCGAAGCCTCGACGCGGAAGAAGTTGCGGCCTTCCTTCGCGGTGTTCACCGGCGTGATCTTGCTGACCGTGAAGGCGAAGCGCCGGCCCGGGATCGACGACACGGTAAGTTCGCCCCGCTGGCCGAGCGCCACCTCGGCGATGTCGCGCTCGTCGATCTGCAGCGCGACTCGATAGTCGTTTATCGGCGCGATCTCAAACAACACCTGGCCGCGCTCCACCGGCGAGCCGAGACTTTGCGACAGATCTCCGCTCACGATCAACCCATCGAACGGCGCCGTCATCAGAGTTCGCGCCAGCTGCTCGTCGACCAGTGCCAGCTGCGCTTCGCTCTGCGCGATCTGCGAGCTGACGATTTCGGCCTGGGCACGAGCGTGGTTGGCCATGGCCTCGCGGTACTGCCGGATGTATTGCTCGCGCTGGCTCGCGAGCTTGACCTGCTCGAGCCTCAGTTCGCGGTCGTCGAAGCGCCCGATGACCTGCCCCTTGTTCACGTTGTCGCCGGCGCGGAAGGCAGCCTCTTTGACGTAACCGTTGATCGGCGCGGTAATCGCACGCTGCACCGCGCCCTCGATGGTCGCGTTGCCTGAGACGCGATAGGCGCCGGTGGCGAGCGCCAAAAATGCAACCAGCGCGGCCAGCCCCAGCGCGCCGAGCTTGAAGCCGGCGTGCCCTGCGCCGACCAGCTTGTGCCACAGCCCCCTGGCCGAACGCCCCGCGTGCAGCGGCAGGCTGATTTCGTTGCCGCGCTTGAGCTCGACAATCGGACCCGCGACGGAAGCCACGGCGGCGCAGACCTCGAGCGTCGGAACGTCGAAGCGGTAGCCCTTGGCGCGTTCCAGAGTGAGCGCGCCCACTACGCGCTCGCCGTGAAAGAGCGGAAACGTCGCGGCGCTACCCGCCTCGGACTCGTGCAGCAGCGCCTCGTGAGCGCGCGCGACGACCGGGCGCGCGTCCTGCTCCGGCGGGAAAACGACGGTCTCCGCCTGGTCGACCGCTTCTTCCATCGCGCTTTCGACCGCGCGCATCAGGTTCGCCCGCGGCTCGAACTGCGCGGAGTGCGAGACCGCCCGCACCTTGACGCGCTTGCCGTCGAGAATGCCGAGCGACACGCGGTCGCAGCCGAGCTGGGCCGCGAGTTCGGTCGCGAAGGCGGTGGCGCTGTCGCTGAAGCGAGGCTGCTCGAGCAGGGTGGCGATCAGATCGAGCGCGAACTTCAGGCGCTGGCGTTCGGCCTGCTGCGGGTCCGCGTGGCGCCGCAGCAAGACCTCCAGCCAGCCGGAGCCCCACTGCAGGTCGCGGATCGCCGTCTGCAGGCGCGCCTCGGACCGCCAGTCGATGTCGACCCCGACCACGCCGTGCACCTTGCCGTCTACGCGCAGCGGATAGGCAAGCTGATAGCGCGGGCCGGCCGCATCTGCGTGCTGGGTCGCAGTCTGCGGCTCGATGACCCCGTGCGCTTCCTTCAGCGCGCGCTCGCTGATCGGCGCCAGACGCGAACGATCGCCCGGCGGCTCGGGGAAAAACGCGACCGGCGCGTAGGTGGAGGTCCCGGGTTTGAGCAGAATCACCACGCCGTCGGACACGCCGCCGATGAGGTGCGCCTGGATCGTCAGCCAGCTGCGGCAGAAGTCTTCCGGCGACTGATCGGCCGCGAACCGCCGCCACGCCTGATCGTAGGCGCGGCGGCCGGCAAGGTCGGCCACTTGCCCCTGGGCGTAGCGCTCGTGGATTTCCGGTTCGACCGAGCTCATGGCGGCGGGGCCTCAGGCAGCCCCGATTTCACGCGCGGGTGCCGCGCTACTTTTTCGCGTCGCCGCCGGCCGCACCGGCCTCGATGTTGAGCGTGCCGAAGCGTTTTTCGTACTCGGTCACAACGTTGCCGAGCAGCAC
>JBOIFB010000236.1:0-4595 GCA_050741415.1 Burkholderiales bacterium
GGCGCGCAGCCAGCCGGTCACGCCGCCGATCCGCTGCGCGTCGGGCATGACGTAGTCGCTCGCGCCGGCGGCGAGCGCCTGCGCCATCTGCTCCGGCCCCATGAAGTTCTCGCCGATCTGGACCGGCGTGCGCAATTCGCGCGCGAGGCGCGCGCAGCCGGCGAAGTCGTCCGCGCGAATCGGCTCCTCGATCCAGTGCACGCCGCCTTCGTCGTCTATCATGCGCCCGCGGCGCAGCGCCTCGTTGACCGTCAGGGCCTGGTTGAAGTCCACCATCAGCGTGACCTTGGTGCCGAGCGCCTTCTTCACCGCGCGCAGCGCCTCGAGGTCGTCGCGCGCCTCGGGCCGGCCGAGCCGGAGCTTGACCGCGCCGAAACCCTCGTTCACCAGCTCGATCGCCTCGCGCACCAGTCCTTTCAGCGGCATGATGCCCAGGCCCTTGGAGTTGTAGGCCCGCACCGGGCGCGGTGCGCCGCCCAGCAAGCGCACCAGCGGCTCGGCGTGCGCCTGGCCGAGCGCGTCCCAGGCAGCCATGTCGATGCCCGACATGGCGAACAATACGATGTTATGCACTCCGAGCAGCGTGTAGCGCGCGCGCAGCTTCCTTTCGATCTCGAACGGCGCCAGCGCGTCGCCCTCGAGCATCCCGCCCATCGCCTCGACCAGCCGCGCGATCGGCGCGAGATTCTGCGCGCCGATGCCGAACAGATAGGCGCGGCCGGTGATGCCGGCGTCGGTCTGCAGGTCGATCAGGAGCAGCGGGGCGACGGTGATCGCGCCGGTGCTGGTCGCGAGCGGCCGCCGCATCGGCGCGCCGACGGCACGCACCCGGACGCCCCTGAGCCTGAGTTGATCGACTTTCACTTTCAGGTTATTTCCCCATGAACTTCGGCGTCCGCTTCGCCATGAACGCGCGCCGGCCCTCGACATGGTCCTCGCTTTTCATGCAGCGCTCGATCAGCGCCTCGCCGCGGGAGAAATCGCCGCGCGCCTCGACCAGGCTGTTGATGATGGACTTCGAGGCTGCCATCGACAGCGGCGCGTTCGCCGCCAGGTCGTCGGCGAGCTTGCGCACAAAGCCCTCGAGCTCCGCGTCCGGCAGCACGCGGTTGACCAGTCCCATCGCGAGCGCTTCGTGCGCGCCGTAGCGCCGCCCGCCGAGCATGATCTCGCGCGCGGCGGCGTGCCCGACGCTCGCCACCAGCCGGTTGGTGCCGTGCACGCCGTAGCCGATGCCAAGGCGCGCGGCGGGAATCGCGAATTTGGACGAGTCCCCGGCGTAGCGCAGGTCGCAGGCGAGCGCGATCTCCAGCCCGCCGCCGAGGCAGAAGCCGCGGATCATCGCCAGCACCGGCTTGGCGGAATTCTCCAGCGCGAGCTGCGCGGCGTCGATCGTGTTGTCGTGCTTTCCGGCCGCCTGCGCGTCGGCGCGGCGCTGCTCGAACTCCGAGATATCGGCGCCGGCGGCGAAGGCGAGGTCCCCCTCGCCGCGCAGCACCACGCAGCGGACTTCGGGATCGGCGTCGAAGCCGGCCATCGCCTTCGGAATCGCGCGCCACATTTCGCCCGTGATCGCGTTGCGGCGCGCGGGGTTGTCGAAGATCATCCAGCCGATCGTTCCGTCGCGCTCGGCGCGCAGTCTTGCTTCGCTCATCGGATCACCTCAGATCACTTTACCGGCGCGCAGCCTCTCGATCTCGTCCGGCGCGTAACCGAGCTCGCGCAGAACCTCGGCGTTGTGCTCGCCGGCGGACCCCATGGCGCGCTTCATGCGCGCCGGCGTGCGCGACAATCGCGCCGCCGGGCCGACCAGGTTCAGCTCGCCGCCGCCGGGCTTGGGCACCGGCACCGCCATCCCGAGGTGCTTCACCTGCGGATCGTCGAACACCTCGTTCATCTTGTAGATCGGCCCGCAGGGGACGCCGGCCTTGTTCAGCAGCTCGATCAGCTCGCCCGAGGCGCGGCGCCGGGTGAGCCCGGCAAGCAGCTCGTTCAGCTCGGCGCGGTTCTTGGAGCGCAGCTCGCCGGTCGCGTACTCGGCCCGCGTCGCGAGCGCCGGCTCGCCGAGCGCTTCGCACAGCCGGGTCCAGATCACCTTTCCGGCCGCGGCGATGTTGACGTAGCCGTCGGCGGTGGGGAAAACGCCGGTCGGGATCGAAGTCGGGTGATCGTTGCCGGCCTGACCCGGCGCATCGCCCTCGACCAGCCAGCGCGCGGCCTGGAAGTCCATCATCGCCACCATCGCCGACAGCAGCGAGCTTTGCACCCATTGCCCCTTGCCCGAGCGGCTGCGCTCCTGCAGCGCGACCAGCACGCCGAGCGCGGCGTAAAGGCCGGCGGTCAGGTCGGCCACCGGGATGCCGGCGCGCAGCGGCCCTTGCCCGGGGAGCCCGGTCACCCACATTAGCCCGCCCATGCCCTGCGCGATCTGGTCGAAGCCGGCGCGGTCGCGGTAGGGGCCGTCCTGGCCGAAGCCGGAGATGCTGGCGTAGATCAGGCCCGGATTCTCCTTCGCCAGCGTCTCGTAGTCGATGCCGAGGCGGTGCTTGACGTCCGGGCGGTAGTTCTCGACCAGCACGTCGGCGCCCTTCACCAGGCGCTTGAGCACCTCGACCCCGCGCGGGTCCTTGAGATTCAGGGTGATCGAGCGCTTGTTGCGATGCAGGTTCTGGAAGTCCGACCCCCGGCGCGGCCCGAAGCCGTCTTCGCCGTCGGCAGCCGGGGCCTCGACCTTGATCACGTCCGCGCCCCAGTCGGCGAACTGCTTGGCGCAGGTCGGACCGGCGCGCACGCGCGTGAGGTCGATCACGCGCAGGTGCGAGAGCGCCTCAGCCCCGGGCACGGCCGGCCTCCACCTGATGGAAGAAGTCTTCGACCAGCCGGTTGAACAGCACCGGCTCCTCCAGGTTGATCATGTGCCCGGTCTTCGGCACCACCGCGAGCGCCGCGCCGGGCACCGTGCGCTTGATCAATAGCGAGGGCTCGATCGTCGAGGGGTCCTCGTCGCCGGCGATGACCAGCAGCGGCGCCCTGATCCCTGCCATCTCCGCGGCGAGGTCGTACAGCGACGGCCGGCGCGCCTGGTAGCCGAGCATGGTGTTGGCCGAGCCCTGCGCCGAATGCTCGGAGAGATTGCGCTGGAACTCGGCAAAGCCGCGCGGATCCTTCGCCTTCATGGTTACCCGCGTCGCGTTCTCGCCGTAGCTCGCGGCGAAATGCGCCATGCCGAGCTCGAGCATCGACTTGGCATTGGCGCGCGAATCGGCCTGGAAGCGCGCGTACTCGTCCTTGTGCGCCCCGCTGCCCACGCCGGCGGTGACCAGCGACAGCGCCCGCGCGCTGTGCGCCATGCCGAAGTGCAGCGTGGCGAAAGCGCCCATCGACAGCCCGACCACGTGCGCGCGCTCGATGCCGAGGCCGTCCAGCACGCAGCGCACGTCGTCGCGTTCGCGCTGCTGCGAGTACGAATCGGGCGAGGGCGGCACATCCGAGGGCGGATAGCCGCGCGCATTGTAGGCGATGCAGCGGTAGCGGCGCGAGAAGTGGCGCAGCTGCGGCTCCCAGCTGCGAAAATCTCCGGCGAACTCGTGCACGAACAGGATCGGCGTGCCGCTGCCGGTCTGCTCGTAGTACAGCTTCACGCCGTCGTCGGTTGTCAGGGTCGGCATCGCGAATGCGCAAGACTAACCAAATTTGCGCGATCGAGGGAGAGCTGTTTTGCGACTATGCACCTGACGGCTCGATGCGCGGGGTGCATACTAACCGCTCCCACTGGCGCTCTGGCGGCGGCAATTCCATGAAGGCAGTGATCTGCAAGCAATTCGGGCCGCCCGAGACCCTGGTGATCGAGGAGGTCCCCTCGCCCAGGCCGGGCCCGGGGGAGATCGTGGTATCGGTCAAAGCGGCGAGCGTCAATTTTCCGGATGTGCTGATCATCCAGAACAAGTACCAGGTGAAAACCACGCCGCCTTTCACCCCGGGCTCCGAGTTCGCCGGCGTGGTGAAGGAAGTCGGCGCGGGAGTGACCCACGCCAAGGCGGGAGACCGGGTGCTCGGCGCGGGCGGCTTCGGCGGATTCGCCGAGGAGTGCCTGGTGGGCGCCAACACGCGCCTGGTGCCGATCCCCGCGCAGATGGACTTTCCCACTGCGGCGTCATTCCTGCTCACCTACGGCACCTCGCACCACGCGCTATGCAACCGCGCCGACGCGCGCTCCGGCGAGACGCTGCTGGTGCTCGGCGCGGCCGGCGGCGTCGGGCTCGCGGCGGTGGAGATCGGCAAGATCCTCGGCCTGCGCGTGATCGCCGCGGCATCGAGCGCGGAAAAGCTCGCGGTATGCCGCGAGCACGGCGCGGACGAGACGATCGATTACGCCACCGAGGACCTGCGCGCGCGCATCAAGGCGCTCACCGATGGCAAAGGCGTCGACCTGATCTACGATCCGGTCGGCGGCGCCTATACCGAGGCGACGCTGCGCTCGTCGGGCTGGCGCGCGCGGCTGCTGGTGGTCGGCTTCGCCGCCGGCGAAATCCCGAAAATCGCGCTCAACCTGGCGCTGCTCATGGAGCGCTCGATCGTGGGCGTGTACTGGGGCG
>JBOIFB010000237.1:0-4587 GCA_050741415.1 Burkholderiales bacterium
GCCGCGTAAGGCGAGCGGCGGCTAACGGCCGAGATTGTTGATCGCGTCGATCACCATTCCGGTGCCGACTGCGATCAGAAGGATGTCGCCCGCGACCCGAACGTAGCGTTCGCCCGATGGCGGCGCCCCGATTTCCACCGCAAGCTTCGGCGGCAGGTCGTAGAACACGACGTCGCGCGGCAGCGGCCGGCCGCGCTCCCAGCGCCTCGCCTCCACGCGCGGC
Organism: Burkholderiales bacterium; assembly: GCA_050741415.1. GTDB lineage: Bacteria > Pseudomonadota > Gammaproteobacteria > Burkholderiales > SG8-39 > DAHVFK01. Next base: position 224 of record JBOIFB010000237.1, read on the forward strand.
GCGCAGCCGTTGGCGCTCTTTTCCAGGCCCGGGGGACAGTGGCGTTTGTAATGTTGGGTGTAGTACGCGCGCACGGACGCCCGATGCTGGTCCGCGAAGTGCTGCACTTGCTGAGCGTGCGCTGCGGGCGCGCGCCGTTCCATCTGCTGGTGCCGCTGGGTCGTCTCGTGCCCTTGCGCCGGCTGCCGGCGTTCCATCTGATCGTGCTGCTCGGACTGATCATGCCGCTGGGCGAATGCCGGCCCGGTTGCCATCGCACCGCCTAACAGCAGCACCGCGATCGCCGAAAGCTTGATGTCCGTTTTGCACATGGTTCGTCTCCGCAGAGTCTGGCTCGGGAACGCCATTCTACCCGCGCAGCTTGAAGCGCTGGATTTTGCCCGTCGCGGTCTTGGGCAGCTCGCCGATGAATTCGATCCAACGCGGATACTTGTAGGGCGCGAGCTGGTCCTTGACGTGCTGCTGCAGCGACTGCGCGAGCTGATCGCTCGCCGCGTGACCCTGCTTGAGCACCACGTAAGCCTTGGGCTTGATCAGCTTGCTCTCGTCCTCGTGGCCCACCACCGCGGCCTCGAGCACCGCGTGGTGCGACACCAGCGCCGCCTCGACCTCGGCCGGCGAGACGTAGATGCCGGACACCTTGAGCATGTCGTCCGTGCGCCCGCCATAGACGTAATAGCCGTCGGCGTCCTGGCTGTATTTGTCGCCGCTCTTGGTCCATTCGCCGACGAAGGTGGCGCGGCTCTTGGCGCGGCTATTCCAGTACTGGGATGCGCCGGTCTCGCCGCGGATCTGCAGCTCTCCCAGCTCGCCCGGCTTGACCGGGTTGCCCGCCTCGTCAACCAGCCTCAGCTCGTAGCCCGGCACCGGCTTGCCGGTGGTGCCGTGGCGGATATCGTCCGGGCGGTTGGAGAGGAAGATATGAAGCATCTCGGTCGAGCCGATGCCGTCCAGGATCTCGACCCCGGTCTTCGCCTTGAAGTCCTGCGCGATACGCGGCGGCAGGGCCTCGCCCGCGGAAGTGCAGATTCGCAGGCGGTGACCGCCTTTCTTCGGCAGCGCCGGGTCGGCCAGCATCGCCGCGTACAGCGTCGGCACGCCGTAAAAGATGGTGGGCTTCCGCTCGACGATGCGCTTGAACACGGCCGCAGGCGTCGGCCGCTCGGCCACCAGCACCGTGGTGGCCCCGACCGCGAGCGGGAACGACAGCGCGTTGCCCAGGCCGTAGGCGAAGAACAGCTTGGCCGCGGAGAATACGACGTCGTCCTGGCGGATGCCGAGCACCGGCCGCGCGTAGAGCTCGGCGGTGAGGATCAGGCTCGAGTGCACATGCACCGTGCCCTTGGGCGTTCCGGTGGAGCCCGAGGAATAGAGCCAGAAGCAGGCGTCGTCGCGCGTGGTGCGTGCGGCCGGGAACTCGTCCTTGCCCTTGGCCAGCAGGTCGCTGAACGCCATGTGGCCCCCGGCGTCCTTGCCCGAGACCACGACGTGCTTCAGGAACGGCAGCTTGCCCAGCAGCGGTGCGAACTGCGGCAGCAGCGCTTCGGACACGAACAGCACGCGCGCGCGGCTGTCGTTGAGCATGAACTCATAGTCCCTGGTAGTCAGCAGCGTGTTGGCCGCCACCGGCACCACGCCGGCGCGGATCGCGCCCAGGAACGCGGTCGGCCAGTCGATGCCGTCGAGCATCGCCAGCAGCACCCGCTGCTCCACGTCGACGCCCAGCGTCGCGAGCGCCGAAGCGAAGCGGCTGACCCGCTGCGCCAGCTCGCGGTAACTGTAGCTGCCGGCGTCGTCAATGTAGGCAATCTTGGCCGCGCGCCCCGGTGCGAGGTTGCGCGCGATCAGGTCTTCAGCCGCGTTGTACTCGCGCGGGATGTCGACCCGCGGCGGCGAGACCGAATGATCAGCCTTGGACAGCTCCATATGCCCCTCCTTGCTGCATTTCGTCTCAGGCAGCCTGCCTGACCGCGTGCCGCGCAAGTTTAAGCCACTCGTCGCCCCACCCGCTCGCCATCTCCTCCGGCAGCACGCCGGAAGAGGCGTCGTGCTTGACGCGCTCGCCGATGCGCTGCGCGCCCAGCTCCGCCAGCAGCTCGTCGAAGCGCTGGCCGCCGAAGTTGAAGGTTTCGGCGTAGGTCCGGTCGCCCAGGCCGAACACACCGTAGCGCAGCTGCGACAGGTCCGGACGCCTGGCCTTGAGGTCCTCATACAGCGCCTTGGCGTTGTCTGGCACGTCCCCCTGGCCGTAGGTCGAGGTGCAGATCAGGAACACGCCCCCGCGCGCGAACACCGAGCTGTCGAGCCTATCCATCAGCAGCGTTTCGACCTGGATCTCGCCGTTGTCCCAGGCCAGCTCAAGCTCCTGCGCCACGAGCTGCGCCGTGCCGGTCATGGTCCCGACCAGAATATTGATCTTGAGCGCCATTTGACAGTCACTATATTGCATCATAAAATCAAGGTCAAGCAGTATAGTTCATTAACTCGGATCAACGCCATGGGCGCACCGCTCTCCCCACCGTCACGGCTGGAATCCGCCGAACAGGCCTACCTCAGCCGCCTTGGCGAGCGGGTGCGCGGCTGGCGCTTGGAGCAGGGCGTGACGCGCAAGTCGCTTGCACAGGCTTCGGGCGTGTCCGAGCGCTACCTGGCCCAGCTCGAGTCCGGGCACGGCAACATCTCGGTACTGCTGCTGCGCAAGGTGGCGCAGGCAATGCAGGTACCGGTCGAGGACCTGGCGCGCGAGAACGGCGAGCTGCCCGCCGAGCTGGCGCTGCTGGTGCGCTTCGCGGCCGCGCTGCCGGCGGACAAGACCGCCGCGGCTCATCGCCTGCTTCAGGCGCAGTTCGGCAGCCCGCGCAAGCGGCGCATCGCGCTGCTCGGGCTGCGCGGGGCGGGCAAGTCCTCGCTCGGCACGCCGCTGGCCGAAACCCTGGGCGTGCCCTTCGTCGAGCTCGACCGCGAGGTCGAGCTCGAGGCGGGCTCGAACCTGGGCGAAGTGTTCTCGATCTACGGCCAGGACGCGTACCGGCGCTTCGAGCGGCGCGCGCTCGAGCGCGTGCTGCGCCAGCACGACCGCGCGGTGATCGCCACTGGCGGCAGCCTGGTCACCGACCACGACAATTACGATCTGCTGCGCGAACGCTGCTACTGCGTCTGGCTCAAGGCCTCGCCCGAGGAGCACATGTCGCGCGTCATCTCGCAGGGCGACATGCGCCCGTTCAAAGGGCGCTCGGCCGCGCTGGACGAGATCAGGCGTCTGCTCGACGAGCGCGACCGGCTCTATGCGCGCGCCGACGCCATCGTCGACACCTCGGGCAAGCTGGTCAGGCAGAGCCTCTCTCAGTTGCGCAAGCTCGTCTCCAAGGAGGAGAAATGAACGCACCCGTTCCCGCCGGCCGTGTTCGCGTCGGCTTCGACACCCACCCCGATCGCTACAACCACTGGAAGCTCGGCGTCGACGGGCCGCTGGCGACGCTGACGCTCGACGTAGCCGAGGACAAGGGCATCGGGCCCGGCTACAAGCTCAAGCTCAACTCCTACGACCTCGGCGTCGACATCGAGCTGCACGATGCGCTCAACCGCATCCGTTTCGAGCACCCCGAGGTCAGGTGCGTAGTGCTGACCAGCGCCAAGGCGCGCATGTTCTGCTCCGGCGCCAACATCTACATGCTGGGCTTGAGTGCGCATTCCTGGAAGGTGAACTTCTGCAAGTTCACCAACGAGACGCGCAACGGCATCGAAGACTCGAGCGCGCACTCTGGCCTCAAGTTCCTCGCCGCGCTCAACGGCACTACCGCCGGCGGCGGCTACGAGGTGGCGCTCGCCTGCGACGAGATCGCGTTGGTCGACGACCGCTCGACGACCGTGAGCCTGCCCGAGGTACCGCTGCTCGGCGTGCTGCCGGGCACCGGCGGCCTCACCCGCCTGGTCGACAAGAGGAAGGTGAGGCGCGATCTGGCCGACGTGTTCTGCACCACCGCCGAGGGCGTGAGGGCCGACCGCGCCAAGGAATGGAAGCTGGTCGACCACGTCGCCAAGCCGCAGCAGTTCGCAGATATGGTCAAGGCGCGCGCGCTCGAGCTGGCCAAGCTCTCCGACCGCCCCGGCGGCCAGGGCGTGACGCTGACGGCGCTCGCGCGCCGCGACGAGGAATCCGGCTATCACTACGCTGCGATCGAAGTGCAGCTGAACCGCGCCGCGCGCACCGCGACCATCACCGTCGCGGCGCCCGAAGGCGCGCAGCCGAAAACGCCCGAGCAGATGCTCGCCGCCGGCGCGGACTGGTGGCCGCTGAAGGTCGCGCGCGAGCTCGACGACGCGATCCTCAACCTGCGCCACAACGAGCGGCGCAGGTTGAGGAT
>JBOIFB010000238.1:0-4563 GCA_050741415.1 Burkholderiales bacterium
CTGAAGAGCAACAACCAATCCTTCATCGAGCTGGCGAAAGCGACGCTGGAGAAATTCCAGGAGAGTGCAAAAGGCGACCTCGAGAAGCGCCAGAAGGCCGTGGACGAACTGGTCAAGCCGATCCGGCAGTCGCTGGAGAAGGTGGACGGCAAGCTGGGCGAAATCGAGAAAGCGCGCGTCGGCGCCTACGCCGAGTTGAGCACGCAAGTGAAGGGGCTGGTTGAGACTCAGCTGCCGATGCTGCGGAACGAGACCGCGAACCTGGTCAAGGCGCTGCGCCAGCCGACCGTGCGCGGCCGCTGGGGCGAGATCCAGCTGAAGCGCGTGGTCGAGATGGCCGGCATGGTGGACCACTGCGACTTCCTGGAGCAGGAGAACCGCACTACCGAGGACGGGCGGCTCCGCCCCGACATGATCGTGAAGCTGCCGGGCGGCAAGCAGATCGTCGTGGATGCCAAGGCGGTGGTCAGCGCCTATCTCGATGCCGCCGAAGCGCCGGACGAGGAGACGCAGCGCGCGCGGCTTGCCGACCACGCCCGCCAGGTGCGCGACCACATGGTTGCCCTCGGCCGCAAGGGCTATTGGGAGCAGTTCGACCCGACGCCGGAGCTCGTCGTCATGTTCCTGCCCGGCGAGATGTTCTTCAGCGCCGCGCTGCAGCAGGATCCGGGGCTGATCGAATTCGGCGTCAACGAGAAGGTCATTCCCGCGACGCCGACCACCCTGATCGCCCTCCTTCGCGCCGTCGCCTATCCGCGGCGAAAAGCCGCGGCCTCATTGAAGCTATGCCGGAGCGCAGTCCGTGCTTCGGCTCCTGCTCGTTATCCGCCGCGAAAAGCCGCGGCCTCATTGAAGCACCTAATGCGCAAGGATGAAGCAGTCAAACATTTCGGTAGTTATCCGCGGCGAAAAGCCGCGGCCTCATTGAAGCAGATCCGCGGCGGCGAGCTGCTCGAGTGCGCCCTTGGTCATCCGCGGCGAAAGGCCGCGGCCTCATTGAAGCGATATTGACGACGCACGCAGCTAGGCGGTTGCCAGCTCAGGTCGGTTCCGGAAGTGTTCCAGCGCCTCCGGATTGGCGAGCGCTTCGAGGTTCTTCACCGCCCGGCCGTGCACCACCTCGCGCACCGCCAGTTCGACGATCTTGCCGCTCCGGGTGCGCGGGATATCCGCCACCTGCAGCACCTTGTCCGGCACGTGGCGCGGGGTCGCATTGTCGCGAATTCTTTTTTTTATGCTGTTGATCAGATTTTCATCCAACGATTCGCCTTCGCGCAGCTTGACGAACAGCACCACCCGCACGTCGCCCGCCCAGTCCTGCCCGATGACGATCGACTCGAGCACCTCGTCCAGGCTCTCGACCTGGCGGTAGATCTCGGCCGTGCCGATCCTCACGCCGCCCGGATTGAGCACCGCGTCGGAGCGCCCGTAGATGATCATTCCGCCGTGCGGCGTGATTTCGCACCAGTCGCCGTGGCGCCAGACGCCGGGATATTTCTCGAAGTAGGCGGCATGGTAGCGCGCCCCGTCCGGGTCGTTCCAGAACCCGAGCGGCATGGCCGGAAACGACCGGGTGCACACCAGTTCGCCCTTCCCGCCGTCGAGCGCACGCCCTTCGTCGTCGAAAACTTCGACCGCCAGGCCGAGACCCTTGCACTGGATCTCGCCGCGCCATACCGGCGATGCCGGGTTGCCGAGCACGAAGCACGACACGATGTCGGTTCCGCCCGAGATCGACGACAGGCAGAGGTCGGCTTTGACGTTGCGGTAGACGTAATCGAAGCTCTCGGGCAGCAGCGGCGAGCCGGTCGAGAGCATCGCGCGCAGCTTCTCGAGCTTGTGCGTGCGCGCGGGCTGGAGCCCGACCTTGGCGATTGCGTCGATGAACTTGGCCGAGGTACCGAAGTGCGTCATGCCCTCGGCGTCGGCGAAGTCGAACAGGACGCGCCCGCGCGCGACGAACGGCGAGCCGTCGTACAGCAGCAGGGCCGCGCCCGCGCCCAGGCCGGAAACGAGCCAGTTCCACATCATCCAGCCGAGCGTGGTGAAGTAGAACACGCGGTCGCCGAGCCCGACGTCCGAGTGCAGGCGGTGCTCCTTGAGGTGCTGCAGCAGGGTGCCGCCCGCGCCGTGCACGATGCACTTGGGCACCCCGGTGGTGCCCGACGAATACAGGATATAGAGCGGGTCGTTGAACGCGGTCTGCTCGAACTCGACCGGCCTGGCGGCGAACGGGGTGATGAAATCGGCGAGCGATTTGCCCACGGTCGCGCGCGCGCCGAGGTAATCCAGCACCACGCACTGGCGCACCGTCGGCAGCCCGCCCAGGATCTCGCGCACCTTGTCCTGCGAATCGTACTCCTTGCCGCCGTAGAGGTAGCCGTCGGCGCAGAAGAATACCCGGGGCTCGATCTGTCCGAAGCGGTCGAGCACGCCCTTGACCCCGAAGTCGGGCGAGCAGGAGGACCAGATCGCGCCCAGGCTGGTCGTCGCGAGCATCGCCGCGCTCGCCTCGGGCAGGTTGGGCAGGTAAGCGGCGACACGGTCGCCCTTGCCTACTCCGGCCGCGGCAAGCGCCTGCTGCAGGCGCGAGACCAGCGCGTGCAGCTGCCGGCGGGTGTAGCGCCGCTTGACCCGGTCCTCGCCCCAAAACACGATCGCGTCGCTGTCGTCGGCTTCGCGCAGCAGGTTGCGGGCGAAATTGAGCTTCGCGTCCGGGAACCACGTCGCGCCGGGCATGCGCCCGCCGTCCTGCAGCACGCGTGCGCCCTTGTCGCCTAGGACGCCGCAGAAGTCCCACAGCAGGCTCCAGAATTCGCCTTGCTGCTCGACCGACCAGCGGTGCAGCGCGGCGTAGTCGCGAAAACCCCCCGCGCGCGCCATGAATTGCGCCATTCCGGACCGCGCCGCGCGCGCCGGGTCCGGGGTCCAGAGCGGTTTCTCGCTCACGGCGTCGCCTCCGGCGCCGTCAGCTTCCCGCGCAGCGCTTCGGGGATGCGCACCGCTTTGTTGCGCCCGGTATCGATGAACACCACGACCGCACTGCCGTCGGCATAGGGCTGCGGATCGTCGTCGACCCGCAGTTCGTAGTAGGTCGGGATGCTCGAGCCGCCGGGCGTGCCGACGTACAGCTTCACCTCGACCGTGCCCGGATAGGTCATCGCGCGCCGGTAATTGCAGCTCGCGCTCGCGATCACGATCCCGGTCGTCCCCCAGGCCTTGCCGCGCGGCAGCAGCGAATCGAACCAGCTGATGCGCGCCTGCTCCATGTAGCGGAAATAGACGGTGTTGTTGACGTGCCTCATCGCATCCATGTCGCCCCAGCGGATCGGGATGCGCTCGATGTAGCCCAGCCTGCGGTGGTCCTGGTCCATGGGACGGCGATTATAATTGCTCGCATGACCCGCGACTCCATGGAATACGATGCCGTGATCGTCGGCGGCGGACCTGCGGGGCTCGCCTGCGCGATCCGGCTCAAGCAGCTCGCCGCCGAGAAGGGCCGCGAGGTTTCCGTCTGCGTGCTGGAAAAGGGCTCTGAAATCGGCGCCCACATTCTGTCGGGCGCGGTGATGGACCCGCGCGCGCTCGCCGAGCTGTTTCCGGACTGGAAGGACAGGGGCGCGCCGCTCAACGCGCCGGTGAGCGAAGACCGCTTCGTGTTCCTGACCGCCTCGTCGTCATTCCGCACGCCGGGCTTCCTGCTGCCGTCGTGCTTCAAGAACCACGGCAACTACGTGATCAGCCTGGGCAACGTCTGCCGCTGGCTCGGCCAGCAGGCCGAGGCGCTCGGGGTCGAGATCTTCCCCGGCTTCGCCGCAGTCGAGGTGCTGCTGGATGAAGCGGGCAAGGTGAAAGGCGTCGCCACCGGCGACATGGGGATCGGGCGCGACGGCGGGAAGACCGCCGCCTGGCAGCCGGGCATGGAGCTGCACGGCAAGTACAGTTTCTTCGCCGAGGGTTGCCGCGGCCAGCTCGGCAAACAGCTCGAAGAGAAATTCCGCCTGCGCGAAGGCGTCGACCCGCAGCTGTACGCGATCGGCGTGAAGGAATTGTGGGACATCGATCCGGCCAGGCACCAGCTCGGGCTGGTGATGCACACCGCAGGCTGGCCGCTCGATGGCGCGACCTACGGCGGATCCTTCCTCTATCACCTGGAGAACAACCAGGTCGCGGTGGGCTTCGTGGTCGGGCTGGGCTACGAGAACCCCTACCTCAACCCCTACGAGGAATTCCAGCGCTACAAGACCCATTCCGCCATCCGCCGCTTCTTCGAAGGCGGCAAGCGCGTGGCCTACGGCGCACGCGCGCTCACCGCGGGCGGGCTGCAATCCTTGCCTAAAGTCGTCTTCCCCGGCGGTTGCCTGATCGGCGACGACGCGGGATTTCTCAACGCGCCGCGCATCAAGGGCAGCCACGCCGCAATCAAGACCGGGACGCTCGCCGCCGAGGCCGCGTTCGAGGCGCTCGGCGCGGGCCGGGAGCGCGACGAGCTCGCGGCCTATCCCGAAGCGTTCGAGCGGTCCTGGCTGTTCGACGAGCTGTACCGGGCGCGCAACTTCAAGC
>JBOIFB010000239.1:0-4515 GCA_050741415.1 Burkholderiales bacterium
GCTCTGCTGCTGACCTACTACGAGATGTACGGCGCCTCGCCCTGGGGCCTGGCGCAGTTCCTGCGCATCACCGGCAAGGTATTCGCCCCGGTGGCCGCAGTCGGGCTAGGGCTCAAGACGCTGCTGTTCGGGATCGCGGTGGCGGTGATCCCGATCACCTCGGCGCTCGCGGTGCCCAGGCTGCAGCGCATGGCCGCAGTGGCGGTGCTGCGCGGCATGGTGAGCCTGGTGCTCGCCCTGGTGCTGATCGAAGGCACCTTCCTCGCCATCACGTACGTGTAGCGCATGGAACCCGATAGCCACGCTTCGCCGGCGATCCGGCACGTCGAGCTCAAGGCCGCCTTGGTGCTGCTGCTGGTCGCGGCGCTGGTGGCGGGGTTCGTGCTGTACGTGCTCTACGCTCGCGGCGCGTTCGAGCAGACTCAGCGCCTGGCGCTGATCGCGGACGACTCGGAAGGCATCGCGGTGGGCGCCAATCTCACGTTCTCCGGATTTCCGGTCGGGCGCGTGCAGCGCATCGAGCTGTCGAAGAACGGCAAGGCGAAAATCGAGGTCGAGGTGCCGCTCAAGGACCTGCACTGGCTGCGCAGCACGAGCGTATTCACGCTCGAGCGCGGGTTGGTCGGAGGCGCGCGCCTGCGCGCCTTCACCGGCAACCTGGACGACCCGCCGCTGCCCGACGGCGCCGAGCGCGAAGCGCTGCGCGGCGACGCGACCGAGCAGCTGCCGGTGCTGCTGGCGCGCATGCGCCAGGTGCTGGATCACGTCGAGCGCATCACCGCGGACGACTCAGATTTGAGCGCGAGCCTGGCCAACCTGCGCACCGTCACCGCCCGCATGACGGGGCGCTACGGCGCGCTCGGCGGCCTGCTGGGCGGGGACGACAACGCGCAGCAAGTGATCGACGCGCTCGAGCGCAGCAACACCCTGCTCGCCTCGCTCGACGGCGTGTCGACCAAGCTCGGGCGCACGCTCGACAAGGCCGATGCGCGCGTGTTCGGCGCGGGCGGGGTGATGGACCAGACGCAGCAGACGATCGCGCAGCTCAACGCCGTGCTGGGCGACGCGCGCGCGAGCCTGAAGAAGGCCGACGCGGTGCTGGCCGAGGCGCAGAAGGTCGGCGCCAACACCGCCGCCGCGACCGAGGACTTGGCCGCGCTGCGCGCCGAAGTCGACGCAAGCGTGCGCAAGGTCGGCAGCCTGATCGACGAAGTGAACCGCAAATGGCCCTTCAAGCGCGACACCGAGCTGAAGCTGCCATGAGGGCGGCCCTGATCGCGGCGGGGTTGCTGCTCGCGGCCTGCGCCGGCGGACCGCCTGCGCCGGACTGGCAGGCGAACGCGCACGCGTCGCTGCAAAGCTATGAGGCAGCGTACCTGCGCGGCGACGACCGGGTGGCTGCAATCGAGTTCGCGCGTGCCCGCGCCGAAGCCTCGCGCACCGGGCGGCCCGAGCTGGTGGCGCGCATCGAGCTTGCGCGCTGCGCGCTCGAGGTGGCGAGCCTCGATTTCGGCGAATGTCCGGGCTACCGAGCGCTTGCGCCGGACGCGAGCGCGGCGGAGCGCGCCTACGCGACCTACCTGTCCGGTCAGTGGCAGGGGCTCGATCCCGCCCTGCTTGCAGCGCCGCACCGCGCGGCTGTTGCGGGCGGCAGCGCGGCGCTCGGCACGGTCGACGACCCGCTCGCGCGCCTGGTTGCCGCCGGGGCGCTGCTGCGCGCGGGGCGCATCGAGCCGCAAGGCATCGGCGCGGCGGTCGACGCGGCCTCCGCCAACGGCTGGCGCCGGCCGCTGCTGGCCTGGCTCCAGGTGCAGGCCAAACGCGCCGGGGCGGCCGGCGAGCGCGACGCCGAGGAACGCCTCCGGCGCCGCATACAACTCATCGTCAATCCATGAGGAAGATCTTGAGACAAGAAACGTCGTCCCGGCACACCGCCGCGTTGGCCTGCCTCGCCGCGGCCATGCTGCTCACGGGCTGCGCCTCGGACCTGCAGACCTACTCCTCGCCGCAGCATCAGACCCTGCGCCTGCGGCCGAACGAGCTCGCAGAGGGAGGCCTCGCCTTCCTCACGCCCTCGACCGTGACCGGGCAGGAGGAGGACAAGCAGTCGCTCGCCTATGTATTTGCCGCCACGCTCAAGGCGAAGCGCCCCGAGCTGCGCTTCGATGCTCTGCCGCAGACGATCGGCGCCATCAACCGCGCCGGCCTGGCCGAGACTTACCAGCGCATGTACCGCGACTACCGCGACACCGGCGTGTTCGATGCCGCGGCGCTGAAGCAGGTCGCGCAGGCGGCGGGCGTGCGCTACCTGGTGCAGTTGAAACTTGCCAACATGGAACAGGGCGCGCGCGGGCGTTTCAGCCTGCTGGGCCTTAATCTGCTAAACACCCAGTACGCCAACATGCGCGTGTTCTTCCAGGTCTGGGACGGCCGCGACGGGAGCATCGTCTGGGAAGGCATCGACGAGGTGTCGATGGCCTTCGACACCGATCAGGAGCGCCGCGTCACCTTCCGCAGGATCGCCGAGCGCGCGGCGCAGGACCTGATCGCCAGCCTGCCCTAGGCTAGCCCTGGCGCGGCGCCAGCGCGCGCAGGTGGAAGCGGCCGTCGCTGTTGAACAGCCAGGTCTCCGTGATCCCCAGCCTGCCGCCCCGCAGCCACTGCGCGGGAGGCACGGGCAGATCTCCGGCGCGGACCAGGCTCGCGCGCGCCAGATGGTCGGCTTCGCGCTCGGGCGTACGCCAGGTGCGCACGTCGTGCACCCTGCCCCCGGCGTCGATCTCGAAGTGCAGCACCACGACCGCGCGCAGCAGCGGCTGCAGCTCGCCCTCGATCGTGTGGCCCCGGTTGGCGTCGAAAATGCGCTTGGCGAGCGCGTGCTCGTACTGCTGCATCGAGCCGTAGGCCGGCGCGTAAGCCGGCGCCGGCTTGACGGCCGCCCGCGGCGGGACCGGCGCGGGAGCGATCGAGGCCCCAGGCGCAGGCGGCTGGACCGTGGTGCAGGCTGCGGCAATCGCCCCCAATACGATGGCGGCGGCGGCGCGGATCAGGTGCTTGTTCGTCGTGCGCGTCATGATCTCCCCCAAACGGCGAATGACAAAGACGCCCGAATATTCGCCTCGCCGCGCGCGATCCGCCAGGATACTTGTCACACCGCGCTGCAATTGCCGACTAGTTCACGCTCGCGAGCTGAGCTCAGGTTCATCCGCGCCGGCTGACCCGGGACAGGCGCTCGACCAGCAGGCGCATGCAGGCCTTGTTGAACTGCACCTGGCAGGCGTCGCTGGCCGAATTCAGCGCCGCCGCCTTGATTTCGAGCAGCTGCACCGGCCCGACCGCGCGCACGGCAGTGCTGCGCTCGGCATTGTCCTCGGCGAAGTAAAGGATTTCGCCGAACAGGTCTCCCGCGCCGAGCGTCGCCAGGCGGGCGCCGCCGCGCGTCACCTCGGCGCAGCCCTCGACCAGGATATACATCGCGTCGTCGCGCTCGCCCCGCTCGATGATCGTCGCAGCTTCGCGCAATTGGCGCCAGGCCGCCAGGCGCAGCGTCTCCCAGATCTCGATCTCGCGGAAACCGCGAAAAAACGACAGCTCGCGCAAGACGTGGAACTTGCGCGCTTCGGACATGCTCTCGGACGGCCCGTTCAGGCCGCGCGCCAGGCCCGCGAGATCCCGCCCGAACTCGAACCAGCTCTGGAAGCGGGCGCTCGGGTCCTTGCGCATTGCGCGCGACACGATCTCATCCACCGCCTCGGGCAGATCCGCGCGCAGCGAGCGCAGCTGCGGCGCCTCCTTGGCCATGATCTGGCGCGCGAGCGCGGCCGCGGAGTCGGCGTAGAACGGCAGCCGCCCGGCGAGCAGCTGGTACATCACCGCCCCGAGCGAGTAGATGTCGCTGCGGTGATCGAGCGGCAGGTCGGCCAGCTGCTCGGGCGACATGTAGGCCGGCGAGCCGACGCCGGTGATCTCCGTGTGGGTCGCGCTGTCGATGCGCGCGACGCCGAAATCGGACAGCTTGACGTCGAACGGGCGCGCGAGCAGCACGTTCGCCGGCTTGATGTCGCGGTGGATCACGCCCTGCAGCTGCGCGTACTCGAGCGCGCGGCACAGCTTGAAGGCGACTTCGACCACGCGTTCGAGCGGCAGCAGCGCGCCGGCGGCGGCGTGCTGCGCCAGCGTGCCGCCCGGCACGTATTCCATCACCACGTAGCTGAACGCCGGCTCGACCGCGGCGTCGAGCAGAGGCACGATGTGCGGGTGCTGCAGCCTGCCCACCAGCGCCGCCTCGTTGAGGAAGCTCGCGCGATGCGTGCCGCGCGTCAGGCCGTGATCGCCGGGGCCGTGGGTAAACAGCTTGAGCGCGACTTCACGCCGGGCGAAGGGATCATACGCGAGAAATACGGTCGCGGTGCCGCCGCGGCCGAGCTCGCGCAACAGTGCGTAGCGGCCGACATTTTCCGGCAGGCCCCTCAAGCGCAGTTCCATTGCAGGCACGAGGCGATTATCGCCGGCCAA
>JBOIFB010000240.1:0-4481 GCA_050741415.1 Burkholderiales bacterium
CTGTGGCACTTCGTGCGACGGCTCAACCGCGACGGCCACACGGTCGTGCTTACCACGCACTACTTGGAGGAAGCGGAGTCGCTGTGCACCCGCATCGCGATGCTCAAGGCGGGCCGGGTGGTGGCGCTCGACTCGACCCGCAACCTGCTGGCGGGCTTCTCGGGTCTTTACCTCAAGCTCGCGCTCGAGCGCGAGGCGCTGCCCGAGTCGCTGCCAGCGGCACTTGCCGCGCGCCTGGTGGGGCGCGAAGGCGCGCGCGTCACGCTGCGGCTGGAGAGCTACGCCGAAATCGAGCCGGTGCTCGGCGCCTTGCGCGAGGCCGGCATCGGCCTGACCGAGTTCGAGCTCGAGCAGCCCGACCTCGAAGAGGTGTTCATGAGCGTGATGGGGCGGCCGTGAACACCGGATTCGCGACCCTGCTCTACAAGGAGCTGCTGCGCTTCTGGAAGGTCAGCTTCCAGACCATGGCCGCGCCGGTGCTCACTGCGCTGCTGTACCTGCTGATCTTCGCCCACGCGCTCGAGGGGCGGGTGAACGTCTACCAGGACGTGAGCTACAGCGCGTTCCTGATCCCGGGCCTGGTCATGATGAGCGTGCTGCAGAACGCTTTTGCCAACAGCTCGTCCAGCATGATCCAGTCGAAAATCGGCGGCAACCTGGTGTTCGTGCTGCTCGCGCCGGTGTCGTACGTCGAGTTCTTCTGGGCCTACGTGCTCGCCTCGATGGCGCGCGCGATGGCGGTGGGCCTGGGGGTGCTGGCCGCCGCGGCGTGGTTTGTCGAGCTGCGCTTCGACGCGCCGCTGTGGGCGTTCGCTTTCGCCTTGCTCGGAAGCGCGCTGCTGGGCACGCTGGGACTGGTGGCGGGCATCCGGGCCGAGCGCTTCGACCAGCTTGCGGGCTTCCAGAACTTCGTCATCCTGCCGCTGACTTTCCTCTCGGGAGTGTTCTACTCGATCCACTCCCTGCCGCGGTTCTGGCAAGCGATGTCGCGCGCCAACCCCTTTTTCTACATGATCGACGGTTTTCGCTACGGCTTCTTCGGCGTCTCGGACGTTTCGCCGGTGGTGAGCCTCGCGGTGGTCGGGGTAAGCTTCGTGCTGCTTGCCGCGGGCACGCTGTGGATGCTCAAACGCGGCTACAAACTGCGGGGATAGGACGATGGTGACGGCGGAAAGCGTCAAGCAGGGCATCGCGGCGGGCCTCGAGTGCGAGCACCTCGAGGTCGCGGGCGACGGGGAGCACTTCCAGGCGCTGATCGTGTCGGGCCAGTTCGAGGGCCGCAGCAGGGTGCAGCGCCACCAGCTCGTGTACCGGGCGCTCGGCGACCGGATGCGAGTGGAGATCCATGCGCTGTCGATGCGCACGCTGACGCCGCAGGAATGGCAGGACGGTGGATAAGCTGCGCATCACCGGCGGCCGCCCTCTCGCGGGCGACGTCACGATCTCGGGCGCCAAGAACGCGGCGCTGCCGATCATGGCGGCGACGCTGCTCGCGCCGGGCGTGCACCGGCTGCGCAACGTTCCGCGGCTGCGCGATACGCAGACCTTCGCCCGGGTACTCGAGTTGCTCGGCGCGAAGGTCGTGTTCGAAGGTAACCTGCTCACGATCGACACGCATGCAGTCAAATCGGTGGAGGCGCCCTACGAGCTGGTGAAGACCATGCGCGCCAGCATCTACGTGCTCGGGCCGCTTCTGGCGCGCTTCGGCGAGGCCAGAGTTTCCTTGCCCGGCGGTTGCGCCTGGGGGCCCCGGCCGGTCAATCTGCATCTGGCCGGGCTGCAGGCGATGGGCGCGAAGCTCGATATCGAGCACGGCTACATCGTCGGCCGCGACGTGAAGCTCAGGGGGGCAACGGTCGGCTTCGACGTCGTATCGGTGGGCGCCACGGCGCAACTCATGATGGCGGCCGTCCTGGCGCAGGGTACGACCGTGCTGGAGAACGCCGCCCTCGAGCCCGACGTCACCGCGCTGGGCGAGGTGCTGGTCGACTGCGGCGCGCAGATCGACGGGCTTGGCTCGCGGCGGCTGACGATTCGCGGCGTGAGCGCACTGCGCCCGATCGACGCGTCGATCATTGCCGATCGCATCGAGGCGGCGACATTCGCCGCGGCGGCGGCGATGACCGGCGGCCGCATCCGGCTGCTGGGCGCGGCGCCGGAACATTTCGAAGCCGCGCTGCGCAAGCTCGAAGAGGCGGGCTGCACGGTTCAGCGCGGCGCCCGTGAGGTTTCCGTTGCCGGCCCGTCGCAGCCCGCTGCGGTGAACGTGTTGACGCAGCCGTTCCCGGGCTTCCCGACCGACATGCAGGCGCAGATGATCGCCGTGTGCGCGATTGCCGACGGCACGAGCGTGGTCGAAGACACGATTTACCTCGACCGCTTCACCCACGTGCCGGAGCTGGCGCGAATGGGCGCGCGCATCGAGCTGAGGGGCAACGTCGCGGTCGTGACCGGAGTGCAGCGTCTGTCCGGAGCGCAGGTGATGGCCACCGATCTGCGCGCCTCGGCGAGCCTGGTGATCGCGGCGCTCGCCGCCAAGGGCGAGACCCTTATCGACCGCATCTACCACCTCGACCGCGGTTATGAAGCGCTCGAAATGAAGCTCGCGGCGCTCGGTGCGCGCGTAGAGCGCCTGCGCTAGGACACGCTCATCGGCTGGCGCTGCTCAAGTCGCACATGCCGGTCCAGAGACCGTCGTTGAGCTCGATCTCGCCCACCTGGACGCCGCCGAAGGAGATCAGCTCCCCGATTTTCGCCGCCACCAGCTCGCGCGTGGGCCCGGTCACCAGCCGGGTAAAGCCGAATTCTTCGACCTTGCAGGCACCGGTATCCGGATGTTCGCAGGTCGCGACCCACTTGTTGCCGATCGCTTCCATGCGCGATATGACGCGCGCGCCGCGGCCCGCCAGCTCGTTCAATGCCTGCTCGACGCCCGCCTTGCCGTAGCCCGAAATGACCAGGTGCGATCCAGCGTCGAACACTTTGGCCCGCACGTTCGCGACGGTTTCCTTCGGCGCCGAAGCCGCCGGGCGCTGCGCCCTGATGCTGGCCGCGATCTCCGCCACGCGCCGTCCGGCGCGCACGCTGGTGGTCACCGAGTACAGCTCGTGCATGCGGCCGTGCTTGTCCGGGCGCGACGGCTCCGGCACGAACAGGCGGTCGTAGTCGCTCGAAAGCCAGAACGCGACGTCGCGGAACGAGCGCGACACCAGCAGCTGGCCCGGCTCGGCGAAGCTCATGACGCGTTGCGCGGCGTTTATGCCGTCGCCCACCATGTTGGTCTGGCTGTCGCTCACCTCCGAGAGGTACACCGGACCGAGATTGATACCCAGCCTGAGCTGCAGCACGTCAGCCGAGTCGCGCGTCGACATGGCGGCGAAAAGCGCGTCCTCGGGGTCGCCGGTGAAGACCACCACTGCGCCGTCGCCGGTGTCCTGGATCCTGCGCTCGCGCGGGTCGATCTGATCCAGAGCGAAGTTCAGTCGGTCGCGCACCGCCTGCTTGAGCAGCAACTGCTCCGCGACGGGCTGCTTGGAGTAGCCGACCACGTCGACGAACAAAACGCTGCAGACGCGCGTGCGGCTTGAGTCTTCCACGATAGGTCGTCCACGATAGCTGCGGGCGGGGGCTTCGGCTGACCGGCGCATGATACTACTGCGGTAGAATTCGAACCCTAGCCAGCCGCGCAACGCAGGCCCCTCGGAGGGGCTTGTTTGCTTTTGAGCCATGGATCTGATCAGCATCGCGCTATCCAAGGGACGCATCTTCGACGAGACCGCGCCTTTGCTTGCGCGCGTCGGCATCCGTCCCGACGCGGACCCCGGCGCATCGAGGAAGCTCGTGATCGGCACCAACCGTCGCGGCGTGCGCCTGATCGTGGTGCGCGCCTCGGACACCCCGACTTATGTGCAATTCGGCGGCGCCGACCTCGGCATCGCCGGCAAGGACGTGCTGGTCGAGCACGGCGGAGAGGGGCTGTACCAGCCGGTCGATCTCGGCATCGCGCGCTGCCGCATGATGGTCGCGGTGCGCAAGGGCTTCGACTACGAGGGTGCGGTGCGCCAGGGCGCGCGGCTGCGCGTCGCCACCAAGTACCCGAGCATCACGCGCGAGCACTTCGCCGCCAAGGGCGTGCACGTCGACTTGATCAAGCTCTACGGCTCGATGGAGCTGGCGCCGATCGTCGGCCTGGCCGACGCGATCGTCGACCTCGTCTCGAGCGGCAGCACTTTGCGCGCCAATGATCTGGTCGCGGTCGAGGAGATCATGCCGGTCTCGGCCCGGCTGGTGGTCAACCAGACGGCGCTCAAGATGAAGCGCGCCGAGCTTCAGCCGCTGGTCGATGCCTTTGCGCGCGCGGCACGGGAGGGGCGGTGAAGCTGCGCCGGCTCTCGAGCCGCGAGCCGGAGTTCGACGCCGCGCTCGCGGCGATGACGCGCTACGACGCGGCGCAGGACGACGCGGTCGAGTCGGCCGTGCGC
>JBOIFB010000241.1:0-4463 GCA_050741415.1 Burkholderiales bacterium
GCGTCTGGTCGTCGCGCAGACCTCGGCCGACGCGCGGGGTCAGATCTACATGCCGGCGGTGAACTGGGTGCTCATGGTGGCGGCGATCGGCCTGGTGGTCGCTTTCCGCTCCTCGGGTAATCTGGCCGCCGCCTACGGCGTGGCGGTCAATTCCGCCATGGCGGTCACCACCGTGCTCGCCTTCAACGTGGCGCGCGAGCGCGGCGGCTGGAGCCTATCCGCGGCGCTGCTCTTTTTGCTCGGTTTCCTGTCGATCGATCTCGGCTACCTGGGCTCCAACCTGCTCAAGATTCCCGACGGGGGCTGGCTGCCGGTGTTGATCGGTCTCGCGTTGTTCGCCGCCATGACCACCTGGCGCCGAGGCGCGGGCCTGCTGGCCGAACGCATCGCCGAGACGTCCTCGACGCTGGAGACGTTCATCGGTCGCGTCTCGGGCGAAGGCGTACCGCGGGTCCCCGGCAGCGGCGTGTTTTTTACCGGCCGCCTGGACCAGACTCCGCCCGCCCTGCAGCAGCTGGTGCGCCATACCGGCGTGCTGTACGAACGCGTGATCATCCTCACCGTCGTGATCGAGCCCCAGCCGAAAACCGATCCGGAGGAACGGATCGAGATCAAGGACCTCGGCACCGGCTTTCACCGGGTGGTGCTGCACTATGGATTCATGCAGGGTCCGAACATCCCTTCCGAGCTGGCGGCCTCGGAAGAGCTCGGCCTGACGGCCGCTCTGGACAAGGTGCACTACATCATCGGCCACGTCGACCTGCTGGCAGGCCGCAAGCTGCACGGCATGGCCCGCTGGCGCGACCAGCTGTTCGTCCTCATGGCGAGCAACACCCAGGACGCCACGGCCTTCTATCAGATTCCGGCCGCCCAGGCGATGAAGGTGGGGCTGCAGGTGGGAATTTGATCTGGCGCAAGCTTCGGGCGGTGCGGTCGGCTTTAGAATCCGCCTTATAATCTCAGGCCTTAGCGCATTTTCCGGGCAATTTTGGGTGACATGGCGCTGTACGCACTCGGACTGAACCACCAGACCGCCCCGCTCGACATCCGCGAGCGAGTGGTGTTTCACGTCGAGCGCATGCGCGATGCGCTCGGTGAGCTGCGCCGCAGCCTCGCATCCGAGGCGGCCATCCTGTCGACCTGCAACCGCACCGAGCTGTACCTTGCGGCCGAGCAGCCGGGCGCGGTCACCGACTGGCTGGCGAATTATCACAGCCTGCGGCCGAACGACATTTCGCCCTATCTCTATACGCTGACCCGCGAGCAGGCGGTGCGGCACGCGTTCCGGGTCGCCTCGGGGCTCGATTCCATGGTGCTCGGCGAGCCGCAGATCCTGGGTCAGATGAAGGACGCGGTGCGCGAGGCGCAGGCCGCCGGCACGCTCGGCACGGTGCTGCACAAGCTCTTCCAGCGCTCCTTCGCGGTGGCGAAGGAGGTGCGCAGCAACACCCAGGTAGGCGCCAACAGCGTTTCGATGGCGGCCGCGACGGTCAAGCTCGCGGCGCGCATTTTCACCTCGCTGCAAGACCAGAAAGTGCTTTTCATCGGCGCAGGCGAGATGATCGAGCTGTGCGCGACGCATTTCGCGGCCCAGGGACCGGCGCGCATCGCGGTTGCCAACCGGACCCTGGAGCGCGCCGGACTACTCGCGCACCGCTTCGGCGGGCAGGCGATCGAGCTCAAGGCGCTCGGCGAGCGGCTGCACGAATTCGACGTGGTGGTGTCGTGCACCGCCTCGTCGCTGCCGATCCTCGGCAAGGGCCTGGTAGAGCGCGCGCTGCGCGCGCGGCGCCGGCGGCCGATGTTCATGGTCGATCTCGCGCTGCCGCGCGACATCGAGCCCGAAGTGGGTGAACTAGACGACGTTTTCCTCTATACGGTCGACGACCTGGGCGAAATCGTGGCGTCGAACCTCGATGCGCGCCGCTCCGCGGTGGAGCAGGCCGAGGCGATCATCGAGACCCAGGTCGGCCAGTTCATGCACTGGATGGAGGTGCGCGAGACCGTGCCGCTGATCCGGGCCCTGCGCGAGCAGGCGGAGCAGGCGCGCCAGCACGAGCTCGAGCGCGCGCTCAAGCTGCTGCAGCGCGGCGAGGATCCGAAGCTGGTGCTCGAGGCTATGTCGCAGGGGCTCGCCAACAAGCTGCTGCACCTGCCTACCCAGGCCCTGACCGAGGCCGCGGGCGAAGAGCGCGAGCGCCTGAGCGAAACGGTCGCGCGGCTGTTCCGCGTCAATCGCTAGTGAAATCGTCTTTACGTGTGAAGCTCGACGGCCTGGCCGCGCGGCTCGCGGAGCTGAACGGCCTGCTCGCCGCGGAGACCGCGACGCGCGACCTGGAGCAGTTCAGGAAGCTTTCGCGCGAGCACTCCGAGCTGAGCGGGCTGGTCTCGCTCTACGGCCGATTCTGCCAGGCCGAGCGCGACGCTTCGGCGGCGAGGGACATGGCGCTCGATCCGGCGACGAGATCGTTCGCCGAGGACGAGTTGAAGGAGGCGCGCGCGTCGATGGATCGCCTCGCGCGCGAGCTGCAGCAGGTGTTGCTTCCGCGCGACCCGAACGACGAGCGCAATACCTTTCTCGAGATTCGCGCCGGCACCGGAGGCGACGAGTCGGCGCTGTTCGCGGGCGATCTTCTGCGCATGTACATCCGCTACGCCGAGCGCCAGGGCTGGCAGGTCGAGATCATCTCCGAGAGCCCTTCTGAGCTGGGCGGCTACAAGGAGGCGATCGCGCGCATCATCGGTCAGGGCGTGTACTCGAAGCTGAAGTTCGAGTCCGGCGGACACCGCGTGCAGCGAGTGCCTGCGACCGAGGCACAGGGGCGCATCCATACCTCGGCCTGCACCGTGGCGGTGCTGCCGGAGGCGGACGCGATCGACGACGTGGTGCTCAACCCCGCCGAGCTGCGCGTCGACACGTTCCGCGCCTCCGGCGCCGGCGGCCAGCACGTCAACAAGACAGAATCGGCGATCCGCGTCACGCACCTGCCGACCGGGATCGTGGTCGAATGCCAGGACTCGCGCTCGCAGCACAAGAACCGCGAGAAGGCGCTCTCGGTGCTCGCGGCGCGCATCAAGGACAAGCAGATGCGCGAGCAGCAGGCCAAGACGGCTTCGGCGCGCAAGAGCCTGGTCGGGTCAGGCGATCGCTCGGAGCGGATCCGCACCTATAACTTCCCGCAGGGCCGGGTCACCGACCACCGCATCAATCTTACGCTGCATAAGATCGACCGCATCATGGACGGCGAGCTGGACGAGCTGATCGGCGCGTTGCGCACCGAGCACCAGGCGGAGCAGCTCGCGCTGCTGGCCGAAGAAGCGGCGTGAAAGTGCGCGACGCTCTCGCCGGCTGCGGACTCGAGCCGCGCGAAGCGCGCCTGCTGCTGGCCGAGGCGACCGGGTTTTCCGTGGCGAGCGTGCTGGCGCACGCCGAGCGCGATGTGCCGCCGCAGGCGAGCGCGATGTTCACCGACTGGGCGGCGCGCCGCCGCGCCGGCGAACCGATCGCCTATCTGCTTGGGCGGCGCGAGTTCTACGGCCTGATGCTGGGGGTGACGCCCGCGGTGCTGATCCCGCGCCCGGAAACGGAGCTGCTGGTCGACCGGGCGCTGGCGCAGCTATCGGATAACGACCAGGCGAGCGTGGCGGACCTGGGAACCGGCAGCGGCGCGGCAGCGCTCGCGATCAAGCGCCATCGGCCGCGCGTACGGGTGGTCGCCACCGAGGCCTCCGCCGAAGCGCTCGAGGTGGCCGAGCGCAATGCGGCGCGGCTTTCGCTCGCGATCGAGCTGCGCCAGGGACGTTGGTTCGAGCCGCTCGCGGGCGAGCGCTTCGACCTCGTCGTCTCGAACCCGCCCTACGTCGCGCAGGAAGACCCGCATCTCGTGCAGGGCGACCTGCGGTTCGAGCCGCACAGCGCGCTCACCGCCGGGCCTGACGGGCTCGAGGCGCTGCGCGCGATCGTCGCCGGCGCGCCGGCGCATCTGCGCCCGGGTGGCTGGCTGCTGCTCGAGCACGGCCTGGGGCAGGACGCCCCGGTGCGCCAGGATCTGGCGCACGAGGGGTTCGAAGGTATCTACAGCTGGCCCGACCTGGCCGGCATTGCGCGGGTGACCGGAGGCAAGTTAAAATCCTGAGCAAATTGCTCAACTATTGACCGGGAGTGCCACATGAGCGAAGTACAGCAGCTGATCAAGGACCAGGTCACCAAACATCCGGTCGTGCTCTACATGAAGGGCACGCCGCAGATTCCGCAATGCGGATTCTCCGCCATGGCGATCCAGGTGCTGCAGGCGAGCGGGGTGACGGAGTTGTTCACGGTGAACGTGCTCGAGAACGCCGAGATTCGGCAGGGAATAAAGGAATTCGCCAACTGGCCGACGATTCCGCAGCTCTACATCGGCGGCGAGTTCGTCGGCGGCAGCGACATCTTGCGCGAGATGTACGAGAGCGGGGAGCTGAAG
>JBOIFB010000242.1:0-4444 GCA_050741415.1 Burkholderiales bacterium
CCGATCATCGGGCGCACTAACATGGTCGAGTTCGCGTTCGGCACGACAGGGCTCAATCCGCACTACGGCACGCCGCGCAATCCATGGGATCGCGCCGCGGGGCGCGTTCCGGGCGGCTCCTCGTCGGGCGCCGCGGTCGCGCAGGCAGACGGGATGTGCGCTATGGCGCTCGGCAGCGATACGCGCGGCTCGGTGCGCCAGCCCGCCGCGCTGTGCGGCCTGACCGGTTTCAAGCCGACCGCGCGGCGCGTGCCGCGCGAGGGCGCCTTTCCGCTTTCCTACACGCTCGATTCGATCGGCCCGCTCGCGAACAGCGTTGCGTGTTGCGCCGCCTACGACGCGGTGCTTGCGGGCGAGCCGTCCGCACCGCTGGTGGAATTGCCGCTCAAGGGCCTGCGCCTGCTTGTGCCGCGCTGCAGCCTGCTCGACGATCTCGACTCGGCGGTCGGCGGTGCGTTCGAAGCCGCCCTGAGCAGATTGTCGGCGCAGGGCGCGACCCTGGTCGAGCGGCCGGTCGCTGCCTTCGATCGCCAGGCCGAATACTTCCGCAACGGCGGTTTTGCCGGCGCCGAGGCCTACGCGATCCACCGGCGCTGGGAAAGCCGACTGTCGGAATACGATCCGCGCGTGGCGAAGCGCATTCTGCTCGGCAAGAGCATCGGCGCCGCGGACTACGTCGAGCTGGGTCTGCTGCGCGCTGCCTACATGCGCGAGACGGAAGCGATGTTGGCGCCGTTCGATGCATTTCTGATGCCGACCACACCCTGCGTGGCGCCCACCATCGCCGAGGTGGATCGCAGCGACGACGACTATTTCCGCTGGAACATGCGCATTCTGCGCAACGTCGGGGTGGTCAACTTTCTGGACGGCTGCGCGCTCACCCTGCCATGCCACGATGCGGGCGCCGCACCGGTCGGATTGTCGGTATGCGGTGTTGCGCTCGCAGACCGGCACGTGCTCGCCGTCGGCGCGGCGCTCGAGCGCGCGCTCGAGCCCGTCACGCGGCGCGCTGCTGGCGCGCGTGGCTGACGCGAACGCAAGACTGGAGCGGCGCGCCGCGCGCCGCCGATTCGAGCGCGCGGCGGGCACCTACGCCGATGCGGCTCGGCTCGAAGCCGAAGTCGGCGCTCGTATGCTCGCGCGGCTGGACTTTGTGCGCGTCGCGCCGCGGCGCATCCTCGATGCGGGGGCCGGCACCGCGCGCGAGGCACTGCGCCTGGCCGAGCGCTATCGCGGCGCGCGCCTGATCGCGCTGGACTTCTCGCTCGCGATGCTGTCCCGCGGTCGGCGGCGAGGCGGCTTGCTGTCGCGCCTGTTTACCGATCGGCGGCCGCTGCCCCTGTGCGCCGATTTTGAGCGCCTGCCGCTCGCCTCGGATTCGATCGGTCTGGTGTGGTCGAACATGGCGCTGCACTGGCTGGACGAGCCGCTCGACGCGCTGCGCGAATTCCAGCGCGTGCTGGCGAAAGACGGCCTGGTCATGCTCAGCACCTTGGGGCCCGATACCCTCAAGGAACTGCGCGCGGCGGCGGGCGAGCGCCGCGTGCATCGCTTCATGGACATGCACGACCTGGGCGATCGCCTGGTCGCGGCCGGATTCTCGGCGCCGGTGATCGATATGGAAGTCATCACGGTTACTTATCCTGACCCCGACGCTTTCCTGACGGAGTTGCGCGCCACCGGTCAGACCAGCGTCCGCGCCGACCGGCCGCGCGGGCTCGCCGGCCGGCGCTTTCTCGCCCAGCTGCACGCCTCGCTGCGGGCACGAACGCGCGGCGATCGGCTCCCGGCGACCTTCGAGGTGGTCTACGGACATGCCTGGAAAGGCGCGCCGCGCGCGAAGACCGGCGACGCAGCGGTGGTGCGGTTCGATCTATCGCGCCATCGGAAAAGTTGACTCGCCGCCGCGGTCGGAGATGAGGATTTGTCTCATGTTTCCGTGTTGTTATGCCAGCGCGACTGTGGTAATTTACTCCGGCCTCGGCCACCCCGATTCATTGCGAGTGCGTTCCGAAGCATGACGAGTACCGAATTCCCGCGGCGTGAGCTGGTGTTCGAGGAGCAGGCGAGCGGATCGAGTCTGCTGCTCAAGCGCAATTGCTCGATTTCCCCGGGAGGCATGTTGTGGGTGTTTGGGTTGCTTGCGCTCACCTCTCTCGGCATCGCCGCCGGATTCGCGCTCGCAGGAGCCTGGCTGATACTGCCGTTTGCCGGCCTCGAAGTGTTCGCGCTCGGCGCGGCGTTCGTGGTCAACGCGCGGCACGCGACGGACTTTGAGCGGATAGAGATTTCGACGAATCGGTTGACGGTCGAGGTGGCGGAGGCGGAGCGCGTGGTGCGCTACGTGCTCGACTCGCGGGTCGCAAAGCTGCGGCTCGAGAAAGACTTGGGTCGCGGCGCGCGCGTGCTGTTGCGCACCGCAGGCAGGGATGTTGAAGTCGGTCGCCACCTCGATGCAGAGGCGCGCGCGGAGTTCGCGGCCGAGTTGATGAAGAGATTGCGGATCTGAATCTGAAGAGGGCAACAATGGCAAGCAAGTCGGCACTCCGGGGGGCGCGCGTCGGCGCGCATTCAAAGGTACCTGCGCGATGGACTGCGGCCCTGATTGGGGTATTGCTTTCTTGGCCGGTGATGGCAGCGACCTGGAATCTGCAACCGCCGGTTACGGAGATTGCGTCCGACATCCACAGCCTGCACGATTACGTCATGATCCTGGTGGCCGTAATCTTCTGCGGCACTTTCGGCTTCATGTTCTGGGCCATCTACGCGCATCGCAAGTCGAAGGGCCATAAGGCGGCGCAATTTCACGAGAATGTCACGGTCGAGATCCTGTGGACCGTGATCCCGGCGCTTATTCTGATCGCCATTGTGTGGCCGGCGACGCGGGTGGTGATCGCGCAGAAGGACACCTCAAACTCCGATATCACGATCAAGGCCACCGGCTACCAATGGAAATGGGGTTACGACTACATCGACGGCGAGGGCAAGGGCATCAGTTTTCTGTCAGAGTTGAGCACCACGCCGGAGCAGATCAACGGCGAAGCGCCCAAGGACCAGAATTACCTGCTCGAGGTGGACCATCCGCTGGTCGTCCCGGTCGACAAGAAGGTGCGCATCGTCACCACCGCAGGTGACGTGATCCACGCCTGGTCGGTGCCTGCTTTCGGCGTCAAGCAGGACGCGATCCCCGGCATCGTTCGCGACACCTGGTTCAAGGCCGACAAGACGGGGACCTACCGCGGGCAGTGCTCCGAGTTGTGCGGCAAGAACCACGGCTTCATGCCGATCGTCGTCAAGGTAGTGACCGAGCCGGAGTACGCAGCCTGGGTCGCCGAGCAGTCCAAGGGCCGCAGCGTGGCCACGGCCAAGTAAACGACACGAATCGAAGGATTAGGAGAACATCGATGAGCGCAGTTGTCGACACCCACGGCCACGACCACGGCCACAGCCACGGCCACGAGCACCACGACCTGCACGGCGGCTACGGCGGCGTTATGCGCTGGATCACGACCACCAACCACAAGGACATCGGCACGCTGTACCTGTGGTTCAGCTTTATCATGTTCTTGGTCGGTGGGACGATGGCGATAGTCATTCGCTCCGAATTGTTCACGCCGGGTCTGCAGATCGTGAATCCGGAGTTCTTCAACCAGCTGACGACCATGCACGGCCTGATCATGATCTTCGGCGCGATCATGCCGGCGTTCGTGGGCTTCGCAAACTGGCTCATCCCGATGCAGATCGGCGCGCCGGACATGGCCTTCGGGCGCTTGAACAACTGGTCATTCTGGCTGCTGCCGTTCGCCGCCTCGCTGCTGATTTTGTCGTTCTTCATGCCGGGCGGGGCTCCGGAAACGGGATGGACGATGTATGCGCCGCTCACGGTGCAGCAGGGCATGGGAATGGATTTCACGATTTTCGCCGTGCACTTGCTGGGGATGAGCTCGATCCTGGGATCGATCAACATCATCACCACGATCCTCAACATGCGCGCACCCGGCATGACGCTGATGCGGATACCGATGTTTTGCTGGACCTGGCTGATTACCGCCTACTTGCTGGTGGCAGTGATGCCGGTGCTCGCGGGCGTCGTCACCATGACGCTGACCGACCGTCACTTCGGCACTTCGTTCTTCAACGCCGCGGGCGGCGGAGACCCGGTGCTTTACCAGCACATCTTCTGGTTCTTCGGTCATCCCGAGGTGTACATTATGGTGCTGCCGGCGTTCGGCGTGATTTCGCAGGTGATCCCGGCGTTTTCGCGCAAGCCCCTGTTCGGCTACACCTCGATGGTGTATGCCACCGCGTCGATCGCGATCCTGTCGTTCATGGTCTGGGCACACCACATGTACACCACCGGCATGCCGGCGACCGGGCAGCTGTTCTTCATGTACGCCACCGTCCTGATCGCGATCCCCACCGGAGTGAAGGTGTTCAACTGGGT
>JBOIFB010000243.1:0-4436 GCA_050741415.1 Burkholderiales bacterium
GCGATCAACACCCTGCTGCTGCTGTCGTCCGGCGTTACGGTCACGATCGCGCATTGGGCGCTGAAAGAGAACAAGCGCGGCATGCTGAGCCTGTTCTTGTTCTTCACCATCGTGCTTGGCGCGTCGTTCCTCGCGTGCCAGACGTTCGAGTACTACCACGCCTACACCGAGCTCAACCTGAAACTCTCGACCGGGGTGTATGGATCGACCTTCTTCATGTTGACCGGTTTCCACGGTTTCCACGTGACGCTCGGCGTGATCATGCTGACCGTAATCCTGGTGCGGTGCCTGCGCGGCCACTTCAAGCCGGGTCATCATTTCGCGTTCGAAGCGGTGTCCTGGTACTGGCACTTCGTGGACGTGGTCTGGCTTGGGCTGTTCATCTTCGTGTACTGGCTCTAGGCGGCCGAAGCGGAACAACCAGGAGGAGAAGGCGCCCGCGTAGCGCCCCGAGGAGAAGCTCGATACGCCGCACACGGTGCGGCGTCTTTTTGGGGGCCTGCTCTTCAGGTCAGGCGGCCGGGGATGAAACCGAAATAGTATCCGGCCATCAAAAACAGGAACAGCAGGATCGACAGGCCGACGCGGATCGCGAGCGCCTTGATGGCGCGGTTTGAGCCGCTCTGGTCATGAAACACGAAGTACAGCGCCGACCCGAGACTGGCGACGATCAGGACGAACACGGCGATGACGAAGTAACGCATGGAGGGGAGTTTAAAGGATACGTGCCCCCGCTTCTACGCGTACGCAGCATGATCGATACGACAGCTTTCCGTCCTACCTGGTGGGGTGCCGCACTCACCGTCGCCGGCTGCGCGGCTTTCATCGTGCTCGGTAACTGGCAGACGCACCGGGCGCAGCAAAAGCGCGCGCTCGCGGCGCGGGTCGATGCGGCACTTGCCGGAGCGCCGCTCAAGCTACCCTCGCACCAGGTGGCGGCGGCGGATTTCGTGCTGCGGCGCGTCGTCGCGCAGGGCGAGTTCGTGCCCGCGCACACCGTCTTTCTGGACGACAAGATTTACCAAGGCCGGGTCGGCTACCAGGTGGTGACTCCTCTGCGGCTCGCCGGCACTACGCTGCACGTGTTGATCGACCGGGGCTGGCTTCCCGCCGGGGCGCGCCGCGACGTGCTGCCGGAAGTTCCAACGCCGACCGGCGAGCAGCGCATCGAAGGTCTTGCGCTGACGCGTCTGCCGCACGCATTGGAGCTTGGCAATGGCGCATCGCAGGGACGCGTACGGCAGAACCTGCGGCTCGCGGATTTCAGCCGCGAGAGCGACCTCGCTCTGCTGCCGCTGGTGATCGAGCAGCACTCGGCGGAACCGGACGGCCTGGTGCGCGACTGGCCGCGCCCGGATAGCGGTGCCGCGCGCAACGAGAGCTACGCGCTGCAGTGGTATCTATTCGCGGTGCTCGCACTGGTGCTGTTCGTGGTTCATTCGTATCGCAGGGAGCGCCGACGTGGCTCCTAAGGGCGTCAAACGCGCGCGCCTGAAGCTGGCGCTGATCGCGCTGTTCTTTGCCCTGCCGTTCGCGCTCGCCTGGACTGCCTACCGGCTGCACTGGGCCCCGGGCAATACCGGCAACTACGGCGAGCTCGTGCAGCCGCCGCGGCAAGTGCCTGACGGCGGGCTCGGGGGGCTGGACGGCAAACCGTTCTCGCTCGCCAGCCTGCGCGGAAAGTGGGTCATGCTGCAGTTCGACGCCGCTGACTGCGACGCTTACTGCGAGCGCAAGCTCTATTTCATGCGACAGCTGCGCGTGGCGCAGGGCAAGGACAGAGATCGCGTCGAGCGGGTCTGGGTCCTGACCGGCGGTGGCATGCCGCGGCGCGCGTTGTTGACGGCGATCGACGGCACTTACGTCGTGCGCGCGGCCGACGGCGCCGTTGCCGCGGCATTCGCGTCCGGCGGGCACACGCGGGATCACATCTACCTGGTCGATCCGCTGGGCAACTTGATGATGCGATTTCCGCGCGACCCCGACCCGTCGAAGATGTTGAAGGATCTGCAGCGCCTGCTCAAGATCTCGCAAATCGGATGAGGGCCTACCGCACGCTGATCGCAGTCACCGCGCTGCTCGCGCTCGTCGTGGTGGTCGTTGGCGCCTTCGTGCGCCTTTCCGATGCGGGGCTCGGCTGTCCCGACTGGCCCGGCTGCTACGGCAGGCCGGCGCCGGCGCTGGCCAAGGAAGCGATCGCGCGCGCTGTCGCCCGTCAGGGTGGCGAGCACGGGCCGGTCTCGCTCGGCAAGGCTTGGAAGGAAATGGGCCACCGCTACCTGGCCGGAACGCTCGGGCTGCTTATCCTGACGATCGCCGTCCTGAGCTGGCTGCGGCGCCGCGCGCTCGCGCAGTCACCTTGGCTCGCCACCGCCATCGTTTTCCTGGTCGCGCTGCAGGCCGCCCTCGGGATGTGGACCGTGACCCTGCGGCTCAAGCCCGCGATCGTAACCGCCCACCTGGCCGGAGGGATGACAAGCTTCGCTCTGCTGCTCTGGCTTGCGCTGCGCCAGTGGCGCTTCCACCCCGCGCCCGAGGTGCGCAGCTTGCGCGCCCCTGCGCTGCTCGCGTTGTGCGTCGTTGCGACCCAAATCCTGCTCGGAGGATGGGTGAGCGCGAACTACGCTGCGCTCGCCTGTCCCGACTGGCCCCTGTGTTTGGGGCGGGTGGTGCCGCCGATGGACTTCTCGCACGCCTTCCAGCTGGTGCGGGAGCTCGGCCGCACCGGCAATGGAGCGATGCTTCCTTTCCCGGCCCTGACGGCAATCCACTGGACTCATCGCACGTTCGGGCTGGTGGTCGTGCTGGTGGTCGGCTGGACGGCCTACTGCGCACTGCAAATTCGCGCGTCGCGGCCGTTCGGTTGGTTGCTCGCGGCGTTGCTCGTAATCCAGTTCTCGCTCGGCGTGGCGAACGTGCTGGCCGGCCTGCCGCTCGCCGTCGCGGATGCGCACAACGCGGGCGCAGCGCTCCTTCTCGGCTCGCTGGTCGTGTTAAACTTCTTCGCTTTCCACGGCTTGCGCCTCGGGCGGCCGAAAGCATGAACACTCAGGTTCTCTCCTCCGGCGTGGCGAAGACGTTCGCGCAGCGCGCGCGGTCGTTTTACGCGTTGACCAAGCCGCGCGTGGTCTCGCTCATCGTGTTTACCGCGGTGATCGGAATGCTGCTTGCGACCCCAGGCGCGGTGCCCGCCCAGATCTTGCTCGCCGGAACGCTTGGCATCGCGCTCGTCGCCGGCGCGGCGGCAGCGGTCAACTGCCTGGTCGAGCAGCGCATCGACGCGCTGATGCAGCGCACCCAGTGGCGACCGCTGCCGCGCGGAGAGCTCACCGGGCTGCAAACGCTCGTCTTCGCCGGCGTGGTAGGCGGCCTCGGGCTGTGGCTGCTGGCGAACTTCGTCAATCCGCTCACTATGTGGCTCACGCTGGCGACCTTTATCGGCTACGCAATCGTGTACACGGTGATTCTCAAGCCTGCCACTCCGCAGAATATCGTGATCGGAGGTGCCTCTGGCGCAATGCCGCCGGTGCTGGGCTGGGCCGCGGTTACGGGCGAGGTGAACACCGATGCGATGCTGCTGTTCCTCATCATTTTTGCCTGGACGCCGCCGCACTTCTGGGCCCTCGCGCTGTATCGCACCGCCGACTATGCCAAGGCGGGTCTGCCGATGTTGCCGGTGACGCACGGCAGGGCTTACACGCAGCTGCAGGTTCTGCTCTACACGATCATCCTGTTCGCGGTAAGCCTGCTACCGTATGCGATCCGCATGAGCGGGGTGCTTTACCTGGCGGTCGCCAGTGCGCTCGGCGCTGTGTTTCTGGCCTATGCGATCCGTATCTACGTGGCCTACAGTGATCGCGTCGCACGCGCGATGTTCCGCTACTCGATCATTTACCTCGCCGCACTGTTCGGCGCGCTGCTCGTTGATCACTATCTGGCGCGCTAGCCTTGCTGCGCTGCTGCTGGCGGGCCTGCTCGCAGGCTGCGGCGGCGGCGGACCGAAGTTCAGGAACACGGATATCACCGGTGCCGGCTACGGTGAGACGCTCTCGCTCACCGACCCCAGCGGCAAGCTCCGGACGCTGGCGGATTTCCGCGGCAAAGTCGTGGTGCTGTTTTTCGGCTATACGCATTGTCCTGACGTTTGTCCGACCACGCTCGCAGATCTCTCGCAGGTGATGGAGTCGCTCGGCCCCGACGCCGACTGCGTCCAGGTACTGTTCGTGACGGTCGATCCGGAACGTGATACGCCCGCTGTTCTTGCCCGATACGTGACCGCGTTCGATCCGCGCTTTCTGGGCCTCTACGGAGACGCGGCGGCGACGCGGCGCACGGCGAAGGAATTCAAGGTGTTCTACGAGAAGAGGAAGGGATCTTCGCCTGGCGAGTACACCATGGACCACAGCGCCGGCACCTACGTGATTGACCCTAAGGGA
>JBOIFB010000244.1:0-4382 GCA_050741415.1 Burkholderiales bacterium
GCGCACCTCGGAAAGCGGCACGTTGATCGCGCCCGGCAGCTTGTCGTACTGGTATTCCGACGGATAGCGCACGTCGAGCCAGACTGCGCCCTCGTGCGCACGCTCGCGCGCCTCAGCGTAACGCAAACGGCGCAGCAGCGGTTCGCGCAGCAGCTGGTCGAAGTCGACTTTGCCGAGCTTGAGCAACTCTCCATCGCCGCTCGCCACGACGGTGGCGTTGCGCTTTGCCTCCGACACCAGCGCCTCTTCGCCGAAGGCATCGAAGGGCTTGAGCTCGGCAAGTACCACCTTGACTCCGCCGATCGTGCGCTCCACCTGGAAACGCCCCGCGGCGACGACGTAATAGCTGTCACCCTCTTCGCCTTCGCGGATCACCACGTCGCCGCGGCGCACCTCGACCCGCGCGAATCTGTTCATCAATTCGTCGATGTGCGCCGCGGGCAGCTGAGCGAACGCCCCGCCGCGCAGCGCAGCGCTGGCGATCGCCGTCGCCGACTCCCGGCTGCCGGTTGCCGCGGCGGCGACTCCGTCCCAGGTCGCGACGTAGTCCAGCATATCGCCGTCGACGACCAGCAGCTCGGCGTCGGTGATCGCTTTGCTGCGGACAGGCAACGCGTCGCGCCGGTTGAGCGCGTGGCGGGCGTCTTCCGTGCCGCCGACGACCACCATCGTGCCGCCCTTTGCATGCACGAGCAGCATTTCCCCTTGCAGCAGGTATATCGACTGCGCATCCGCCCGATGCGCCGCAAGCGGGTCGCTGCCGCGTGCGGCCCGCTCGAGCGTCGCCGACGCCGCGAGCTCCTTCAGCCTGCCCGGCGAAAGCGTGTCGAGCGGCGCCAGCCGGGCGAGCTGCTGCGGCGTAATTCTCGGCACTCGCGAGGCGGCGCTGTTCATGCCAACGTCAGAACTCGAACACCTGATTGTTCTGCAGCATGCGCGGATGAAAAGCGCCCGCGCATTCTTCGACCTCCTGCATCGTCAGCTCGATCTCCCCAGGCTTCAGGTGCGTAATGTAGACCTCGGGGCTGCGCTCGAGCTTGGCCAGTTCCCCGGCCAAGGTCTCGGGGCAAAGGTGCTTGGACACCGCCGCGAGCTGGCGCTCCTTGTTGGAGAACGCGGTCTCGACGATCAGATACTTCATATTCTGGATCCGGTTGACGAGCCTCCACAGCGCGTCATTCGGTCCCGTGTCGCCGGTGAATACCAGGCTCCCCAGGCCGCTGTCGAGCTGATAGCCGATCGCCGGCACGGTATGAATTGCCGGCAGCGGAGTGATCTGGCGTCCCCCGAGGGAAATCGTCCCGCCCAACTCGATTTGCTGATAGCGCATGAACGGCGCTTCGGGGCTCGGGATCTCCGCGAAATCGGGCCAGATCGCCCAGTTGAACAGGTGGCTGCGCAGGATCTCGATCGTAGCGCGCGTCGCATAGACCGTGATCGGACGAGCCCTCATCCCGCCGACCGTATCGACGATGAACGGAATGCTGGTCACATGATCAAGATGCGAATGGGTGATGAAGATATGATCCACCAGAGACAGCTCGGCGAGCGACAGATCGCCCACCCCGGTTCCCGCGTCCAGCAAAATGTCGCTGTCGACCAGGAACGAAGTCGTGCGCAGGTGCCGCCCGCCGATGCCGCCGGAACAGCCGAGAACGCGCAGCCGCATCGCCTTGCTCCCTATTTCGTCGCGAACTTGGTCACGCCGTTCCACCCGGCTTCGGGCGGTTCGCGGCGGTACTGCCCGATGCGCTCGACGTAGGCCCGGTATAGCTGGCAGTCGGGACGCATGCGCTGCAAATTGAGCAGCGCGACTTCGGCCTGATCCCAGTCCTGGGAACGGTAGTGCCTGAGGCACTGGTTCCAGAGCCTGATCTCGTCGTGCACCGACTTGTCCACTTCGCCTTCCACACCGAGCGGCTCGAAGATGGCCACTGCTTCGTCCTTGCCTTTGACGCGCACCCGGTCGATCTCCCGAAAGACGATGTCCTTGACCGCCTTGCGCGTGTCCTCGCCCACCAGGATGCCGACGCCGTACTGCTTGGTGATCCCCTCCAGGCGCGATCCCAGATTCACCGGGTCTCCCATGACCGTATAGGCCTTGCGCAGCTTGGACCCCATGTCGCCTACGCGCATGCGGCCCGAGTTCACGCCGATGCCGATGTGGAACTCCGGCCAGCCCTTGGCGCGGAA
This sequence comes from Burkholderiales bacterium, assembly GCA_050741415.1. Classification (GTDB taxonomy): domain Bacteria; phylum Pseudomonadota; class Gammaproteobacteria; order Burkholderiales; family SG8-39; genus DAHVFK01. The sequence goes on from JBOIFB010000244.1 coordinate 2,194, forward strand.
CTCCTGGTTGAGAGTTACGGCGCGCTGCTGCATGTGCAGCGCCGTCAGCACGCCGTTGCGGGCGTGATCCGGGTCTTCCACCGGCGCGCCCCAGAACGCCATGATCGCGTCGCCGATATACTTGTCCAAGGTGCCGCGGTTGCCGCGGATCACCAGCGACATGGAAGTGAGATAGTCGTTGATGTAGGCCGACAAGTCCTTTGCGCTCAGGCTTTCGGAGATGGTCGTGAACCCCCTCACGTCCGAAAACAGCACCGTGAGCACTTCCTCCTTGCCCTCCATGCTGTACTTTTCCGGATCCTGGGCCATTTTGTCCACCAGCTCGGGCGGCACGTACTGGCCGAACAGTTCGGTGAACTGGCGCTTGGAGCGCGACTCGACGAAATAGCCGTAGGCCATGTTCATCGTATAAAGCGCGACGATCATCAGCAGCGCGCTGGCGAGCGGCAACACCATGTTGGCCTGCATCCAGATCGCCACGTCGAGCGACGAGATGAGCGCGGCGGCGAGCAGCGTCGCGCCGGTCGCCCAGAGCGCCGAGAGCATTGGGATCAGGACCGAAAGCACCACCCCGCTGAGCACCAGCAGCATGACTTCGGCGCCGAGCATGTACGGCGGCTTTTGCTTGATCGCGCGGTCCATCATGCCCGCGATCAGGTTGGCGTGGATCTCGACCCCCGGGTAGACGCTGTCGACCGGCGTCGAGCGCAGATCGAGCAATCCGGGCGCGGTGGTCCCCACCAGCGCGATCTTTCCCCTGAGCGCGTCCGGTTTGATGCGATCGAACAACACGTCCGCGAGGGATACGTAGGGAAAGCTGTATCTTCCGCCGCGGAACGGGATCAGCGCGCTCGCGGTGTCATCCACCGGAATCCGCAGCGGCCCCACCTGCAGCCATTCCAGCCCCGCATAGCCCTTGTTGAGCATCGAATCCGGCGCGAAGCCCGGCTGCACCTTGGGGAACCTGCCGCCGTCCTTGAGCGCGATCAGCGTGCGCAGCATCGCAAGCGAGAGCGACTCGTAGTAGGCGCCGTCGAGCTCGGCGAGCATCGGCACCCTGCGCACCACGCCGTCGAAGTCCACCACCGGATTGAAGTGCCCGGCCGCGGCGGCGTTCCTCTGAAACTGCGGTAGATTTCCGCCGTAGCCGACCCAGCTGGTAAAGGCGATGTTGCGCCCGGTGAAAGTGCCCTTGGGCAGCACGGGCGCGGGAATGGCGCCCGTGCGCGGCGCGTTCGGTTCGCTGCTGAAGTAATAACCCAGCACCACCGGCCGGCCCTTGATCGACTTCGCAAACAGCTCGTCGTTGTCCAGCCCGGGGCGCATGTGCGCATACAGCTCCCGGAACCCCGGCACCTGTTTGAGCTGGTTTTGCGCCAGCTCATCCAGCGCGCGAATGCCCGACGAATAGTCGGCTTCCGCGAACACCACGTCGAATCCGACCAGGGCCACTCCGTACTTGTCGAACAGCTTGTCGATCAGGCGCGCCATGATGTTCCGCGGCCACGGCCAGCGCGCGACCTGCTGCAGGCTTTTCTCGTCGATGTCGAGGATCACGATGCGCGGATCTACCGTGCCCGGCATGGTCAGCCGCATGCGCGCGTCGTAGATGATGTTGTCGAGCTGGGTGATCAGACCGACGTTGTAGAAGCGAGCCGCATGGCCGGCAAAGAACAGCATGATCGCCAGGCCGATGGCGATGCGGACGATGTGCTGTTTCAAGCGGCCTCCGGCGGGCGGGATGTGGCCGTTGAAGGGGCCAGGGCGTCGGGAGAGCGGACCCTGGCGCGGATCAGCCCTTGACGAAATACTCCATCTTGACGCCGGCGATCTCGATTACGTCGTGGTCCTTGAGCATGTGCGGCGCCGCGCCGATCGACTGTCCATTGACCGTGGGCTGCTTGGTCCCCTCGACGTGCGTAAGGAAGTAGCCCTGCGGGCGGCGCGTGAGCACCGCCACCTGCACCCCCGGCTTGCCGAGCGTCGTAAGGGGTTTGGCGAGTTCCAGCTCCTTGCCTGCGTTTCCGCCCGACAGGATCTGGATCGCGCCGAGAATCTGCCCGGACTTGGGCGCGGCCGGCGCGGCCGGCGGCGGCGCGACAGAGGCCGCGACGGACAAGGGCGCGGCCATTGGCGCCGTGGCGGGCGACATCGGCGCTGCCGGGCTCTTCTCCGACCACGCCGCGGAC
>JBOIFB010000245.1:0-4301 GCA_050741415.1 Burkholderiales bacterium
TTGCCGACGTTGGCGCCGCGGAAGGCGTAGATCGACTGGTCGTCGTCGCCGACCGCGAACACCGCGGCCTGGCGCCCGGCGAGCAGCTTGAGCCAGCGGTACTGCAGCTTGTTGGTGTCCTGGAACTCGTCCACCAGAATGTGGCGAAAGCGCGCCTGGTAGTGCTCGCGCAGCAGCTCGTTTCTCGCCAGCAGCTCGTAGCTGCGCAGCAGCAGCTCGGCGAAGTCCACCACGCCTTCGCGCTGGCACTGCTCGTCGTAGGCCGCATACAGGTCGGAGAAGCGGCGCGTCGTCTCGTCGCTGAGCGTCACGTCACGCGCGCGCAGGCCTTCCTCCTTCCTCGCGTTGATGAAGTACTGCACCTCGCGCGGCGCGAAGCGGTCCTCGTCCACGTCGAGCGCCTTCGCCAGCCGCTTGACCGCGGCGAGCTGGTCCTGCGAGTCCAGGATCTGGAAGGTTTGCGGCAAGCCCGCGTCGCGGTGGTGCGCGCGCAGCATGCGGTTGCACAGGCCGTGAAAGGTGCCGATCCACATTCCGCGCGGGTTCACCGGCAGCATCGCGCCGAGGCGCGTGAGCATTTCGCGCGCCGCCTTGTTGGTAAAGGTGACCGCCAGCACTCCACCAGGCGTCACGCGGGCATTCTTGATCAGCCAGGCGAGACGCGTGGTCAGCACGCGCGTCTTGCCGCTGCCGGCGCCGGCCAGGATCAGCGCATGCTCGTCGCCGAGCGTGACCGCCGCAAGCTGTTCGGGATTGAGATGTTCGAGACGCAGCGACAAAGCACTTGGATTATAAGCCGCGCTACATCGAGACCTTCGGCTCGGCCATGCCCAGCTTGCCGCGCAGGCGGCCGGCGAGCGCCTCGGCCTCTTCGCGCGACGGCAGCTGGGTGAGGCGCACGCGGTACACGCGCTTGCCGCCCGCCATGCCCGGGTAGATCCGCGCCGGATAGCCGGCGGCGCGCACGCGAGCGTACAGATCGAGCGCGTCGCTCTGCGTGGGCAGGGCGGCAAGAGTGAGCTTCCATTTGCCGCCGCGCATCGCGGCGCCGGCGCCCTGCTCGATCTCGGTCTCGGCCGCCCACTTCGCGAGCTGCTCGGGGCTGACCTGGCCCACCGGCAGCGACTTGCCGCGCTCGCGCTGGTAGAACTCGAGCGGCCGGTCCATCGTAATCGCGCCTTCGTTGTCCGGCTTGACCTCGATCTTGCCCTCGATCAGGCAAACGATCTGCTTGTCCTCGGTCGAGCGGCCCCAGAGGTCGGTGCCCCGGATGCCCGCCGTGACCGTGTTCAGGGTGATGCTGACGTCGCGCCGGCGCGCCTTGGCGAGCACCGCGGTGGTGAAGCGGAACGCGCCCTCGAGCACGTGCAGCGCGGCCCTGAACAAGCCATTCCGGTTGGGCTGCAGCTCGGTGATTGCGAGCGTGGCGTTGGCCCCCAGCTTGACGCGGCTGCCTTCGGCGAGCCTGACCAGCAGGCGCGAATCGGCGCCGGTGCTGACCTGGTCGCCGGCGATCAGCGCCATCCCGGGCGCGAGCGGCGTTCGTACGCCGTCGTGCTCGACCCATGCCGGCATCTGCACGCCTTCCACCACCGCGGCCGGCGCGGCGATGCCTTGCGTCGCTAGCAAAGCCAGACCTGCCGCCAGTACGACTGAGTGAATGCGCTTCATCGGTTCTCCCCTTTCGTCCGCCTAGAGCGTGTTATACGGTCCGCACGCGCCGGGCGGATGCGGCGAAAAGCTATAATTCGCTGCTTGCCGCCAACAAAATCACCACAGATGCAAGAGCGCTACGATGCGCAGAGCGTAGAACGCGAAGCTCAGGACCACTGGGAGCGCCGCGGCTCTTTCCACGTCGTCGAGGACCCCGCGCGGCCCAAGTTCTACTGCCTATCCATGTTCCCCTACCCCTCGGGCAAGCTGCACATGGGGCACGTCAGAAACTATACCATCGGCGACGTTCTGACCCGCCACTACCGGATGCGCGGCATGAACGTGCTGCAGCCGATGGGCTGGGACGCGTTCGGGCTGCCGGCCGAGAACGCCGCGATGGCGAACAAAGTGCCGCCTGCCAGGTGGACCTACGACAACATCGCGTACATGAAGAAGCAGTTGAAGGGCCTCGGCTTCGCCCTCGACTGGGAGCGCGAGCTCGCCACCTGCCGGCCGGAGTACTACAAGTGGAACCAGTGGCTGTTCACGCGGCTGTTCAGGAAGGGCCTCGCGTACAAGAAGACGGGCGTCGTGAACTGGGACCCGGTCGACCAGACCGTGCTCGCCAACGAGCAGGTGATCGATGGTCGCGGCTGGCGCACCGGGGCGCCGGTCGAGAAGCGCGAAATCCCGATGTACTTCCTGCGCATCACGGCCTACGCCGAGGAACTGCTCGCGGCGCTGGACGGCCTGCCGGGCTGGCCCGAGCAGGTCAAGCTGATGCAGAAGAACTGGATCGGCCGCTCCGAAGGCGTGCGGGTCGGCTTCGAGTACGAGCTCGACGGCGAAAAGCGCGTGCTGTGGGTCTTCACCACCCGCGCCGACACCCTGATGGGCGCCACTTTCTGCGCCGTGGCAGCCGAACATCCCATCGCATCTTTTGCTTCCAAGTCCAATCCGGAACTTGCGAAATTCGTGCAGGAGTGCAAGCGCGGCGCGGTGACGGAAGCGGACCTGGCGCAGCTCGAGAAAAAAGGCATGCCGACCGGCCTGACCTGCAGCCACCCGCTCTCGGGCGAGAAGGTCCCGGTCTGGGTCGCGAACTACGTGCTGATGGGCTACGGCGAAGGCGCGGTGATGGCGGTGCCGGCACACGACGAGCGCGATTTTGAATTTGCATTGAAATATGACTTGCCCATAAAGCAAGTCATCACAAACGGAATCGAAATCAAGCGTAAAGCTCGAGGCGATTTCTTAGGCGAGGATTACGCCTACTACGATTTCTCAAATACAACCTGGAAAGCCTGGTACACAGATACGACGAATTCACTCTGTGTAAATTCTGGCAAATACGACAACTTGCTTTTCCAGAAGGCGGTCGATGCCATCGCCGCCGACCTGAGGGCGAAGAACCTTGGGCAGAAGCAGGTGCAGTGGCGGCTGCGCGACTGGGGCATCTCGCGCCAGCGCTACTGGGGCTGCCCGATCCCGATCGTGCACTGCCCGGACTGCGGCGACGTGCCGGTGAAGGACGAGGACCTGCCGGTCGTGCTGCCCGAGGACCTGGTGCCCGACGGCAGCGGCAACCCGCTCAACAAGATGCCCGCCTTCCTCGACGCGAAGTGCCCGTCGTGCGGCAAGCCGGCCAGGCGCGAAACCGACACGATGGACACCTTCGTCGACTCGTCCTGGTACTTTGCGCGCTACGCCTGTCCCGACAACGAGCGCGCGATGGTCGACGAGCGCGCGCGCTACTGGATGCCGGTCGACCAGTACATCGGCGGCATCGAGCACGCGATCCTGCACCTGCTGTACTCGAGATTCTTCATGCGCGCGATGCGCGACGAAGGCCTGCTCGAAGTCGACGAGCCGTTCACCAACCTGCTCACCCAAGGCATGGTGCTGGCCGAGACCTACTTTCGCGACACCCCGCAAGGGCGCCGCGAGTGGGTCAACCCCTCCGAGGTGGAGGTGAGCCGCGACGCGAAAGGCAAGATCGTCTCGGCCAAGCGCGCCAGTGACGGCGCCGATTTGTCCTACGCCGGCGTCGGCACCATGTCGAAGTCGAAGAACAACGGCGTCGACCCGCAGGCGCTGATCGAAAAGTATGGCGCCGATACGGCGCGCTTTTTCATCATCTTCGCCTCGCCGCCGACCAACACGCTCGAATGGTCCGACGAAGGCGTCGAGGGCTCGCACCGCTATCTGAACAGACTTTGGAAATTCTGTGTAGAGCACGAAAGCGAGATTTCGGCAGGAACCGACAGCAGGCCATTTATCATTGACTGGAGCAAGGTCCCTTCTGGTCACAAAACTTGGCGGCGCGAGATCCATTCGCTCCTAAAGCAAGCGAACTACGATCTTGCAAAGCATCAATTCAATACGGTGGCTTCTGCATGTATGAAAATACTCAATGCGCTGGAACGTGCGCCCGGCGCATCTAAGCGTGAGCCGGGGGTCGACCCGTTGAATTCAACTCTGGCTGTGAGAGCGACGATGGTAGAAGGGACTTCGATCCTCCTTCGATTGCTTTCGCCCATCGCGCCGCATGTCTCTCACCATCTCTGGATCGCGCTCGGCTTCGGCGACGACGTGATGCGGGCTGCCTGGCCCGAACCCGACCCCGCCGCGCTGGAGCAGGACGAGAT
>JBOIFB010000246.1:0-4292 GCA_050741415.1 Burkholderiales bacterium
ACGCGGACGACCTGGCGCAGGTGATTTACGTCGATCACTACGGCAATGCGATGACCGGGCTTCGCGCCGCGTCCATCGCGCCCGGCGCGCGCCTGCGTGCCGGCGGGCGGGCGCTCGCGCCGGCTCTGACCTTCGGCGCGGCGCGCCTAGGGACCGCGTTCTGGTACGAAAACAGCCTGGGTCTGGTGGAGATCGCCGCCAACCGGGCAAGCGCCGCGCGCAAGCTGGGCTTGCGCGTCGGGAGCCATGTCGCGATATCTAGGCGATGACGATCGCCCGGTAGTCGTTCACGTTCGTCAGTGTAGGACCCGTCACCAGCAGGTCCCCGAGCGCGGCGAAAAAGCCGTAACTGTCGTTCGCGGCAAGGCATGCGCGCGGATCGACCCCTGCCGCGCGGGCTCTGGCAAGCGTATCGGGGGCGATCTGCGCGCCCGCGTTGTCCTCGGAACCATCGATGCCGTCGGTGTCGGCCGCGATCGCGTGGATACCCCCGACGCCGTCGAGCTCGATGGTGAGTGCGAGCAGAAACTCGCTGCAGCGGCCGCCGCGGCCGCCCTCGCCGCGCAGCGTGACTGTGCACTCACCTCCTGAAATGAGCGCCACCGGCGGCGCAAACGGCGCGCGGTAGCGCCGCACCTCGCGCACCAGCGCCGCGAGTACCTTCGCCGCCTCGGACGCCTCGCCGGTGAGGGTATCGCCGAGAATGGCAGGCGTAATCCCCGCGGCGCGAAACGTGTCGGCCGCCGCTTCCAGCGAACGGTGCGCGGTGGCAACGACCCGGTTCTCTACTCGCGCGAACACCGCGGTGCCGGGCTTCGGCGTTTCGGCGATGCGACCGGAGGCTCCGGCTTCGAGCAGCGCGCGCACCGCCGCGGGCGGCACGACGCGGTACTTCGCCAGCACTTCGAGCGCATCGCGGAACGTAGTCGGGTCGGGCGCGCAGGGCCCGGAGGCAATGTGGGTCGGGTCGTCGCCGGTCACGTCGGAAATAACGAGCGCGAGCACCGGCGCCTTGCATGCCGCGGCAAGGCGCCCGCCCTGGATCGCGGACAGGTGCTTGCGCACGGCGTTGATTTCCTGGATTGCGGCCCCGCAGCGCAGCAGCTGGGTCGTTACGGACTTCAGATCGGCCATCGCAACCCCTTCCGCGGGCAGCGACAGCAGGCTTGAGCCGCCGCCCGAGAGCAGCGCGAGCAGGAGGTCGTCTCCCGAGAGCATGCCCGCGAGTCGCAGAATTTCGCGCGCCCCGGCTTCGCCCGCTTCGTCGGGAACGGGATGCCCTGCCTCGAGCACACGGATGCGAGAGGTCGGGAGCGCGTGGCGATAGCGGGTGATCGCCAGGCCGTCGAGCGGCGCGCCTGCGGGCCAGTCCCGTTCGACCGCCGCGGCCATCGACGCCGCGGCCTTGCCTGCGGCAGCGACCAGGGTGCGCCCGCGCGGCGGGCGCGGAAGCTGAGGCCCGAGGATGCGCAGCGGATCGGCCGCTGCAACCGCGGCGCGGAAGCTGTCCTCTAGCAGCTTGCGCATCCAGGGACGCCGGCGCCGTTCAGCCGAAGCGCTCTCTAGCCGCTTCCCGGCCGAGACCGTATAGCCGGGGGTAGAACTCGCGGAAGGCCTGCTGGATCTGGGCCGCCGGCACGTCGACGAAGCTGCCGCGGTCGCGCACGTACTCCATGTGACGGCGCGCATCCTCGTCGTAGGGGTGGAAGATCGAGTCGTTGCGACCGTCGAATTCGAGCGGCTTTACGCGGAATTTGGTGCACAGCGCGAGGTTGAACGCGGGCGTGGCCTTGACCCATTTGCCCTCGAGCAGGAGTTCCGCGTAGCCGTGGTAGATGAACAGGTCGCTGCCAATGTATTCCAGCAGGCGGGGCGTCGAGAGATGGTTCTTCACGTCCGCGAACCCCACCCGCGCAGGGATGCCCTCGGCGCGCGCGCAGGCGGCGAGCAGCGCCGCCTTGCCGACGCAAAACCCCTCTCCGGCCGCGAGGCAGCTGCTGGCACGGTAGGCCGAATCGACGGTGAAATCCAGAAAGGGGTTATAGCGGATGCCGTCTCGCACGGCATAGTAAAGCGAAACCGCACGCGCGAGAGCGCCGGCCCCCTGGGCAGCCTTGCGCGCGAACGCAACGACCGCAGGGTGATCGCTGTCGATGTAGGCGCCCGGCTGAAGATAGGATTCGGCCGCGCCCATCAGCGGTCGAGCTTCATCATGCGCTTGGCTCCGGCAAACAGCGCGCTCGCCGGATTGGCGAGCTCGTCGATGACCGAGAAGTGATTGTGCCCCGGCATCGCAATGTCGCCGGCGACGGCCGAGCGCCAGCGCTGCGCGATGAGGGTGTTCTGGCGCTTGAACTCCGAGCTCTCGGCCCCGCCGACGCATGTGTAGAGCGGTGCGCGCGTGGCGGGGGGCAGGAAGGCGGGCGAGACTTTGAGCGCCGCGCCCTCGTTCAGGCGCAGGTCCGAATTCAGGGAGCCGACCTGCACCAGGGGCCGCAGATCGAAGATGCCGCTCACCGCCAGACCTCCCTTGAACAGATCCTTGGGCAGCTGCGCCTCGTAGACGGGCCACAACGCCGCCATCATCATTGCAGTGAGATGCGCCCCCGCGGAGTGGCCGGCGACGAATAGCCGCTCCTCGTCCATGCCGTACTGCTCGGCATGCCGGTACAGCCAGGACGACGCGCGCAGCATCTGGCGCACGATTTCCTCGACCGTCACCTGAGGGCACAGGTCGTAGTTCACCACCGCCAGCGATACCCCGGCGTCGACCCAGGCCGGTGCGAAGAAAGCGAAGTCGCGCTTGTCGAGCGAGCGCCAGTAGCCGCCATGGATGAACATCAGCACCGAGCCGTCCCCCTTCCTGGCAGGGAAGATGTCGAGCTTCTCGCCGGGGGCCGGGCCGTAGTCGCGGTCCAGGTAGCAGGTCATGGTCGCGCGCGCGCGCGCCGAGCCTTCGGCCCAGCGCGCGAAGTACTGCGGGTGGTCGGGGACCAGCTCGCGGTTGTTGTATTCGCGGCCGAGGAAATCCTGGTCGCTCATGCACGCAACTCGCGCCACAGGCCGAGCGCGAGCTGCGCCGGACGGTCGGAGAAGGAGAACAGCACGCATTCGGCGTTGCTCTCGAAACTCACCGGATGCCAGCTCGGCACGACGAAGGTGTCGCGCGGTTCGAACACAAAGTCCTCGCCGCCGATTATCGCCCTGCCCGTGCCTTCGACCACCGAGTACACCGTCGCGTCGGTGGAGCGGTAGGCGGCGGACTTGAAGCCCTTTGGCAGCAGCTGGATGAAGCTGCTGATGGTCGGCATCGCCAGCGCACCGGTGAGCGGGTTGATGAACTGCATCTTCCAGCCGTGGCAGGCGTCCGGATCGTCGTTCCTGGACAGCGTCTCGAGCGTCTCGCGGCTGCGCGCGTAGGGGTAGTTGAAGATCGGCGACGTCTTCGAGGCCGGCAGCGGACCGATGGGAACCATGTTGTTGCCGTAGCGCGCCTGGGAGTCGCCCTGCGTACGCGTTACCGGCTGGACCTCCTCGGGGAAGGTCTCCATGAACCCGGCATCGAACAGGCGCACGATATGGATGTCGAGGCCGTCCATCCACACCACAGGCTCATTGCCCGGGTTGCCGTGGTCGTGCCAGGTCCAGGGCGGGGTGATGATGAAATCGCCCGGGTGCATAGTGGTGCGCTCGCCGTCGACCGCGGTGTAGGCCCCTGAGCCCTCGACGATGAAGCGCAGGGCCGACTGAGTATGGCGGTGACTGGGCGCGATCTCGCCCGGCAGGATCAGCTGCAAGCCGCAGAACATGCTGCGGGTTATTGCGGATTGCCCGCGCAAGCCGGGGTTCTCGAGAATCAGCACTCGCCGGATCGCCTCTTTGGCCGTGATCACCTTGCCCGACTCCATAATGAACGGGCGGATATCGCGGTACTTCCACAGCGCCGGCACGCATGGCGTCTCGGGCTGAGGCGGCACGAGGCTGTGCAGCACTTCCCACAGCGGCGCCAGATTGTCCGGTGCCATCCGCCGGTAAAGGTCGGCGCGCGCACCCTCGGGTGCGGGACGCGCCCCGGGCCTGAGGACCGAAGCCATTACTTGCTCCTGGGATCGAGAACGTGCATTTTCTCCGGTCTGGCCGGCCGCCGCAATGCCGCAGGCCGACTCCCCCTCAGGCCGGCTGCAGCCAGCCGATGAGGGTGCTGCGCAGCGAGTGCTTGAGGCGGTCCCAGCGCGAGGGATTGTGGACGATCTCGGCGCGGAAGAACGATGGACACAGCACCGCCGCATGAG
>JBOIFB010000247.1:0-4291 GCA_050741415.1 Burkholderiales bacterium
GCTCGGGGTGATGGAAACTCCGCTCACGCTGCTGCGCCAGTACGCGCACACGCCGAAGGAGATCCTGTTCTGCCGCTTCCACTATCCGCACGAGGGCCAGGCGGCGTGGTACGCGAGCCTCAACCCGCCCAAGCGCGAGGACTGGATTCTCGAGATCGACGGCCTGGTCGGACGTCCGCGCGAGGTGAAGCTGGCCGACATCGAGAAGATGGACCAGGTCAAGCGCGTCTCGGTCATTCAATGCGCCGGCAACGGGCGCGGGTACTACGCCGCCAAGCAGAAAGTCGGCGGCGGGCAGTGGCACAACGGCGGCATGGGCAACGTCGAATGGGAAGGCGTGCCGCTGCGCCACTTCCTGGCCGAGCAGAAGGTGCTGCCGGCCGCTTCGGTCAAGTGGCTGACGGCGGAAGGCTGGGACCAGCCGGCGACGCCCGAGGGTTCGGATTTCTCCAAGAGCTACCACATCGAAGACGGCGCGCTCGACCACGCGATCCTCGCGCTCAAGATGAACGGCGAGGCGATTCCCGCCTGCCACGGGGGGCCGCTGCGTCTTATCATCCCGGGCTATTTCGGCAACATGAACGTCAAGATGCTGACCAAGCTCTTGTACATGGACCAGCAGTCGCCGAGCGTGTTCCAGTCGGTCGGCTACCGCTTCCCGAACCGGCCGGTCGAGCCCGGCCAGTTCAAGGCGAACGACTACACGCTCGAGAACAGCCGTCCGACCTACGGCCACCAGATCAAGAGCGCGATCTTTTCGCCCCTGCCGGAAGACAGGCCGGGCAGCGGCGCGGTCGAGATCACCGGCGTGGCGTTCAACGATGGCGAAGCGCCGATCACCAGCGTGCAGGTTTCGGCCGATGGCGGCCAGAGCTGGCAGGCGGCGAGCATCAAGCCGGCCGAGAGCCCCTGGGCCTGGTACCACTGGTCGGTGAGGGCGAGCCTCAAGCCGGGGCAGAACACGCTCATGTCGCTCGCGACCGACGCGCTCGGCCGTTCGCAGCCGGTGGACGGCCTGACGCGCTGGAACCCGCGCGGATACGAGTGGAATGGCGCCGACCGGGTCGTCATAAACGTATAGTGCTGCGCCGCTTCATCGCCGCCGTCGCGCTCGCGCTCGTGCTCGCGCCGGCGGCGCTGCTCGCGGCGGACAGGATCGAGCTGCCCGAGGGGCCGAACCGCGACCTGGTCTACGCCAAGTGCCGCACCTGCCACGACCTGCAGTCGGTGAAGGATTCCGCGGGCATCACCGCAGACAACTGGCAGGCGCTGATCGAAGACATGGGCCAGTACGGCCTGCGCATTCCGGCCGACGAACGCGAAAAGATCCTTCAGTACCTCGTGACCTACCTCGGACCCAACGCGCCCAAGGCGGCGCCACCCGCCGCTGCGCCGTCGCCCGCGGTGGACGGCGCGGCCAGGTACGCGCGCCAGTGCTCGGCCTGCCACCAGGCGCAGGGCGGCGGGCTGGCGGGCAGCTTCCCGCCGCTGGCGGGCAATCGCGACCTCTACCTCGACCGCATGTTCCCGGTCTACGTGCTGCTGAACGGGCTCGAGGGCGCGATCACGGTCAAGGGCGAGAGCTACAACGGCGTCATGCCGCCGTTCGATCACCTGTCGGACGCCGAGATCGCTGCGATCATCCGCTACGTGCGCGCGGCCTGGAACAACGCCGGGCTGCGTCCGGCCGGGTTCGTCGACGTGGACGAAAAGTCAGTGGCGCAGGCGCGCCACCGTCCGATGCAGCCCGCGCAGGTGTATGCCTATCGCGCGGCGCTTCGGCGCTGAGGGCAACGGCACGTCGATTTACGTCACTGATCCGGAAGGCAACGTTGTCGAGCTGAAAGGACCTTCCGACGGGGCGCGTCAGCCCCCCGCTTGACAGGCTCGTTCGGCGGACGGATACTGAACCACATGGTTAAGTATCAGGACGACGAGCTCGACATGGTATTCGGCGCACTGGCCGACCGCACCCGGCGCCACATCCTCGAGTCCCTCAGCGGCGGCGAGCTCGCCGTGTCGGAGCTCGCCGCGCCACACGAAATGTCGCTGCCTGGATTCATGAAGCACCTGCGGGTGCTCGAGGGCGCCGGGCTGATCGCGCGCAGCAAGGAAGGGCGGGTGGTGAGCTGCGAGCTGTCGGCGGCGTCGATGCAGGACGCCGCAACCTGGATCTCGCGCTACGAGAGATTCTGGACCGAGAAGCTCGATTCGCTCGCACGCTACCTTTACCAGCAGGAGGAATTGCAGACATGGACCAAGCCAAGCTCGCAGAAAAGCCCTTCCTCGTCATCGAGCGCCGCTTCCCCGTCGTCCCGGAAAAAGTCTGGCGCGCGTGGACCGACCCGCAAGCGCTGAGGCGCTGGTTCGGGCCGGGCGGGCCGCAGCCCGTCTCGGCCGCCGAGCTCGACCTGCGCGTCGGCGGGCGCTTCCGCATCGCGTTCGGCGGGCCCGACGGCAACGAGCACGAGGCGCAGGGCGTCTACCGCGAGATCGTGCCGAACCGCAGGCTGGTTTTCACCTGGACCTGGCCCAGGACGACGCCCGAGCGCGAGTCGCTGGTGACGATCCAGCTGACGCAGATCGGAAGCGGAACCGAGTTCGTGTTCCGCCACGAGCGCTTCTACGACGAGCAGGCGCGCGACGGCCACAAGCGCGGCTGGAGCGAAATCTTCGAGAAGCTTGAGCAGTTCCTGCTGCAGAAATGAATCTATCCACAAAGGAGAAACGATGAGCTACGTCGACGGATTCGTCGTGCCGGTGCCGAAAAGCAAGCTGCAGGATTACCGCCGCATGGCCACCAAGGCCGGCAAGATCTGGCGCGAGCACGGCGCGCTCTCCTACACGGAGTGCGTCGCGGACGACGTCAAGCCGGGCAAATGGACCTCGTTCCCGCGCAGCGTCAAGCTCAAGCCGAACGAAGTGGTGTGGTTTTCCTTCGTCGTCTACAAGTCGCGCCGGCAGCGCGACCGGGTGCTGGCCAAGGTCATGAAGGACAAGCGCCTGGCTTCCATGATGGACCCGAAGACCATGCCTTTCGACGGCAAGCGCCTAATCTACGGCGGCTTCAAGGTCGCCGTCGACCTGTAAGGGTGAACGGCATGGCCGCCAAGATTTTCGAGCCCTTCGTCATCTCGCGCCTGTTCGACGCGCCGCGCGATCGGGTATGGAAGGCGTGGACCGACGCCGCGCAGCTCAAACAATGGTGGGGTCCGCAAGGCTTCAAGGTGCACACCTGCAAGGTGGACCTGCGCCCCGGCGGCACCTTCCGCTACGGCATGACCGCGCCCGACGGCAAGGATACGTGGGGCCGCTTCGTCTACCGCGTGATCGACGCGCCCGAGCGGCTGGTGTTCATCGTCTCGTTCTCCGATCCGCAGGGTGGCGTAACGCGCCATCCGTGGAGCGAAAACTGGCCGCTGGAGACGCTCTCGACCGTCATTTTCGAGGACCAGGGCGCCAAGACCCGAGTCACTGTGCAGTGGGTGCCGCACGACTCCGCGACCGAGATCGAGCGCAAGACTTTCGACGAAGGGCGCGACAGCATGAAGCAGGGCTGGGGCGGCACCCTGAACCAGTTCGCGGCCTACCTGGCCAAATCCTGAAAGGAGAACGAAATGCAAATCCAACCATATCTGTTTTTCGAAGGCCGCTGCGAAGAAGCGATCGAGCTGTACAAAAAGGCGCTCGGCGCCGAGGTGGAGATGCTGATGCGCATCAAGGATAGCCCCGAGGCGCCGCCGCCCGGCATGCACCCGCCGGGATCCGAGAACAAGGTCATGCACGCCGCGCTGCGCATCGGCGGCGCGGTGCTGATGGCCTCGGACGGCAGCTGCACGGGCAAGCCGAGCTTCCAGGGCTTTTCGCTCTCGCTCGACGCCAAGGACGAGGCCGAAGCGAAACGCTGGTTCGCGGCCCTCTCGCAAGGCGGCGAGGTGCGCATGCCGCTTGGGAAGACTTTCTTCTCGTCCTGCTTCGGCATGGTCGCCGACCGCTTCGGCGTGCCCTGGATGATCATCGTGCCGCAATGAGCGACGGCCCGCCCGCCGGCTAGCAGATGACCAAGCTTCGCGTCCAGAGTTTTTCCGTTTCGGTCGACGGATTCGGCGCCGGGCCCGAGCAGAGCCTGCAGAACCCGCTCGGCGTCGGGGGGCTCGCCGTGCATGAGTGGGTTTTTCCGACCCGAACTTTCCAGCAGATGTTCGGCAACAGCGGCGGCTCGACCGGGGTCGACGACGGTTTTGCGGCGCGCAGCCGAGGCGGCGAACGGACTGGACGTCCGGCTCGGCGG
>JBOIFB010000248.1:0-4277 GCA_050741415.1 Burkholderiales bacterium
CAACTAACTCAATTGTGCGCATATGTTTATTATGTCAAATATTAGATTCCAGGTAACATTAGTACTCCGCCCGCACCTCTATCACCTCTTCCTAGGGTGCGGCAGTCAATCTACGAATAAGAAGCAACATCTTAAATATACGCAATAAACGTGTTGATACTGATAGTTACATCTAAGTTATAAAGTAATTTAGAAGTTAGAACGCATGCGTGATCTTTGAGCTGTCCAGCATCCCGGCAAGCAGCTCTTCAATTTTCTTCCTGGCAGACCGACCGGTGTCGTCAGCGGAAAACTGTATCCCGACGCCTTGCGCGCGCTTGCCTTGAGCGTCCGCCGGGGTGATCCACACCACCTTCCCGCTTATCGGAATTTTGGCTGCCTCGTCCGGCAGCGAAACCAGCATGAATACTTCGTCGCCGAGGTGGTGTGCGCGAGCCGTCGGGATGAAGATTCCGCCGTTGTTAAGTTGCGGGATATAAGCAGCATAGAGCGCGCTCTTTTCCCGGATATTGAGAGACAGGACGCTCGGGCGCCCCCCTTCGGCGCTATCGGATTTGTCTTCCGTCTCACTCATCCCGGTCTCCCAAGGGCAGGCATCGCAGAGAGCATATCCGACGCGAACAGCCTCGGATTGAGCGGGTGTCGCGCAAGCGCGCGGTTGTGCCCCATGGCGCGCGCAAATGCCAGCCACTCAATCGCCTGGGCCGACGCCGCTCGCGAGCCGCCAGTAGCATATTTCGGCTCGACGCCAAAAGCCGCAAACGCCCGATCGAAGGCAAGCTTTTGAAGTACTTCCGCAAGCACGTCCACCTCTTCTCGATCGCCCGCCGTGACCCCCTGACGGGAATCCGCCTGCAGCACCTTGAGCAGCCGCGCGATCGTCTCCCCGCGTGCTCCGGACCCGTATTCGAGCGCACGCAACGGGGCACCGCCCGCAAATGCGAGCCAACGGGCCGCGTCCGCCACGCCGTTCGCGCGTAGCCAGGCTTCTGCCACCGCACGCTCGGGCAGACGCACCGGCGACGCGACACATCGGCTTCTAACGGTCGCGAGCAACCGCGCTGGGCGATGTGAAACGAGCACGAAAACGGCGCTCGCGGGCGGTTCTTCGAGGCTTTTCAAAAGCGAGTTCGCCGCGTGCAGGTTCATGTCCTCGGCGGGATAGACAAGCACGATGCGGTGCCGCCCGCGATGCGAGCCGATGTTGAGAAAATCCGCCAGCGCGCGCACTTGCTCCACCTTAATTTCGAGACTTGGCCTGGTCGGCCGACCGCCGGCTTGATCTTCATCATCCGTCTCCATCGCCGTCGGCTTTGCGATCGCTTCAGGCTCGAGCCAGCGAACGTCTGGGTGATTGCCGGCGGCGAACCATCGACACCCCTCACAGCGGCCACAAGGGCGTTCGCGTTGCGACCCCTCGCATAGCAAGAATTGCGCAAAATGCTCGGCAAGCGCACGCTTGCCGACTCCCGCTGGGCCATGAATCAGCAGCGCGTGCGTAAGCCTCCCGGCGGCGTTCTCCAGGCTGTTCCAAACGGTCTTATTCCATTCGTATATCAATATATCTTTCAATTAAATAGAATGTGTTCCTTCAGTCTTTTCTCAATATTCGACAGACTTAGTGAAGCATCGATAAGTCGGATTCGTTCCGGGTCTGCCGTGACGCACGCAAGGTAAGCCTCGCGCACCCGCTCGAAGAATTGGCGGTCCTCCCGCTCAAAGCGGTCGAGCCGCCGACCCGTGGCATTCAGGCGCTCTCGGGCAACGTCGTACGAACAATCGAAAACCAGGGTTCTGTCCGGGCGTACGCCCGGGTGCGTCGATTCGGCAAGCTGCTGAATCAGGGTCATTGGAACACCCTTGCCCGCCCCTTGGTAGGCGGCGGTTGCGTCGCTGAACCGGTCGCAGACCACCCAGCTGCCAACCTCCAGCGCGGGCTGGATCAGCTGTCGAACGTGATCTGCACGCGCCGCGAATATGAGCAGCGTTTCCGCTATCGAATCCATTGGTTCATTGAGCACGAGATCGCGCAACTTCTCGGCTAAGGGCGTTCCGCCCGGCTCGCGCGTAACCAGCACGGTCCTGCCTTGTAACCGCAGACGTTGCGCGACGAATTCGATATGGGTCGACTTTCCAGCGCCGTCGACGCCCTCCAGCGTGATCAGTTTCCCGCGTTCGCTCATTGCGTTGCCTTTGCCGCTGTCAGTCGCGCCCGTGCCGGTTAAGACGGAGATATTTTGTCACGGCGCGGTTGTGGTCATTCAGCGTACGCGAGAATTCGCTCGATCCGTCGCCGCGCGATACATAGTAGAGGGCGTCCGTTTTGGCCGGCCGAAGGGCCGCGCGCAGAGACGCGAGGCTCGGCATATCGATCGGCGTCGGCGGAAGCCCGGCGCGGGTGTACGTGTTGTATGGGCCGTCCTGCTGCAAGCTGGCTTTGGTGAGATTGCCGTCGAAACTTGCCCCAAGCCCGTAGATCACTGTGGGGTCCGCCTGCAGTCGCATTCCTACCCGCAGACGGTTGACGAGGACGCCCCCGATCAGGTCCCGGTCCGCAGGCCGGCCCGTTTCCTTTTCGATGATCGACGCCATGATGAGCGCTTCGTAGGGAGTGCGGTACGGCACAGTCGGGTCGCGCGCCGTCCATTCCTGTGCCAGATGGCGCTGCATCGCACGATACGCGCGGCGCAGCACGGCGATGTCGGCCGAGCCCTTTGCAAATAAGTAGGTATCGGGGAAGAAGAGTCCCTCTGGCTCGGTCTCAGACGCCCCGATCCGCGCCATGAGTTGAGTGTCATCCAGACCCCGTGCTTCGTGCCTGAGGTACGGGCTCTGATCGAGCTCGAGCCGAAACTGGCGGAAAGTCCAGCCTTCGATCAGCTTCACCTCGGCTTGGGTGACGTCGCCGCGCGTCAGCTTGCCGAGCAGGTCGAGCGGAGTGACTGGACCCACCAGCTCGTAGCTGCCGGCCTTGATGTCCTGCGAGCGATCGAGCGCACGAACGAGCAGTTCAAACTGCCAATTGCCAATGTGCACACCGGCCGCGGTCAATCGGCGGATTGCGCCGCGTAAACCCATTCCGTGCGCAATCTCAAATTCAGTCGGCAGCCTGTCTAAGGCAACCAGGGTCGTTACATACCACGTCGCATAGATGGCTCCACCCAAGCCGGCAGCGACCAGCAGTAGCAACAGGCGTTTGACCAGGGAACTCAACTGAAATGTCGTCGGCCGAGTGCGCTGACACGGGTAAAATTAATATTTTACGACGGAACGGCCAACCAATTGGCCCCCATGATTTCAATCACAGCGAATCGCTCGGAGCTGCGGCTAGCACGGCTTCGGCGCTACGGCGTGTTATCGGTGACCGGCGAGGACGCGCGCGGCTTTCTGCATGCGCAACTCACGAACGACATCGAGCATCTTCCCGCCGACCAGGCGCGGATTGCCGGATGGTGCTCGGCCAAGGGCCGGCTCCTCGCCAGCTTCATCGTGCTCCCGCAGCCGGACGGCTTCTTGCTGCAACTTGCCGCCGATCTCGCACCGGCAGTGGCGAAACGGCTCGGAATGTTCGTTCTGCGCACGAAAGTGAAGATATTCGATGTGGGACAACGCTATACGCAACTTGGAGTCTGGGGTACGCACGCCATCGCTCGCCTGGCCGAGCTCGGCGTAGCGCTGGGCCAGTCACCCATGGCAGTGGCCAACGTTGGGGAACTGACGGCGGTGCGCGTCGACCTGGACCGGGTTCTGATCGTCGCCCGATCGGCGCAAGTCGAGCGCATCGAGGCTGGCTTGGGCACCGCGATGTCCGAAGAGGACGAATGGACGTTGCTCGATATCCGGGCCGGACGTGCGCTGATCGAACAGGCAACACAGGATCTGTTTGTCCCGCAGATGATCAACCTGGAAGCGGTGGGAGGCGTCGATTTCAAGAAGGGGTGCTATCCAGGACAGGAAATCGTCGCGCGCGCGCAATATCGCGGTCAGATCAAGCGGCGCATGATTCGCGCTCGGCTAGACGCCCATGTCGACGCACGCCCGGGGAGCGATCTCTACAGCGATGGCCTGCCAGGCCAGGCGAGCGGCACGGTGGTCAGTGTCGCCGCCGCCGACGGCGGCAGAGAACTGCTCGCGGTCGTCCCGATCGCGTCGGTCGAGCAAGGTGCCGCAATCCGGCTCGTCCCGGCAGGCCCGGCGATCGAAGTTCTCTCCCTTCCCTACGCAAATTGAATCCTGCGAGCATTTACGTCTACTACAAGGCGGATCCCGAAAGATTG
>JBOIFB010000249.1:0-4276 GCA_050741415.1 Burkholderiales bacterium
CCATGTTCTCCGTGATGTAGACGGGAATATGTTGTTTCCCGTTGTGCACGGCGATCGTCAGTCCGACGAAATCCGGCACGATCGTCGAGCGCCGCGACCAGGTCTTTATCGGGCGCTTGTCGCTCGTACCGCGCACGGAATCGATCTTCTTGACCAGATGGAGATCCACAAATGGACCTTTTTTGATGGAACGCGCCATTTTTAGCCTCGTGCTGCGTTATGCCCGGCGCCGGTCGCGGACGATCATGTTTTGCGTCCGCTTGTTGCTTCGGGTCTTGTAACCTTTGGTCTGCACGCCCCATGGTGAAACCGGAGGACGGCCCGCGGAAGTGCGTCCCTCACCACCTCCGTGCGGATGATCAATGGGATTCATCGCCACGCCACGAACCGTCGGCCGTACGCCGCGCCAACGCTTGCGTCCCGCCTTTCCGATCGACTCGAGATTGTGTTCCTCGTTGCCGACTTCACCGATCGTCGCTCGGCAGTCAACGTGCACCTTGCGGATCTCGCCGGAACGAAGCCGTAGCTGCGCGTAGGAACCTTCCCGGGCAAGCAGTTGAGCACTCGCACCCGCCGAGCGAGCAATCTGCGCACCCTTGCCGGGCAACATTTCGATGCAATGCACGGTGGTGCCGACCGGGATGCTACGCAATGGAAGCGCGTTGCCCAGCTTGATGGGCGCCTCGACGCCGGACAGCAGTTGCACCCCCGGGGTCAAGCCCTTCGGCGCGATGACATACCGGCGCTCGCCATCGACGTAGAGCAGCAGCGCCAGGTTCGCGCTCCGATTGGGGTCATATTCCAGACGCTCTACCTTTGCCGGGACGCCGTCCTTGTTGCGCTTGAAATCGACGATTCGGTAATGCTGCTTGTGGCCTCCGCCCTTGTGCCGCATCGTAATGCGGCCCGCATTGTTGCGGCCGTTTGTCTTCGATTGCTTGACAAGCAGCGGTGCGTACGGCGCGCCCTTGTGAAGGTTGGGACTGACGACCTTCACCAGCGCGCGGCGTCCCGGCGAGGTAGGTTTGACTTTGACCAGTGGCATGGCTTACTCCGACGCCGTGAAATTGATTTCCTGCCCCGGCGCGAGGCAGACGAAGGCTTTTTTCCAGTTGCGCCGGCGGCCGTTGAAGCGACCGAAGCGCCTGGCTTTGCCTTTCACGTTGGACACCATCACCGAGTCGACCCTGGTTTTGAACAGCAGTTCGACTGCGGCCTTGATTTCCGGCTTGTTCGCGTCGTCGGCAACGCGGAACACGTACTGCCTGTTTCGCTCGGCAAGCATCGTGCTCTTTTCCGAAACTATCGGCGCCAGAATGATCTTCATGAGCCGATCGGCGCTGTATTTCTTGGTCGCCGTCATTTCAGCATCTCCTCGAGCTTCTGCACCGCCTTCATGGTCAGCAGAACGTTCGGGAAGCGCACCAGCGCCCAGGGATTGGCATGCTGCGCCGCGACCACCATCACGTTCGGAAGATTGCGGGAAGACAGCAGCAGGTTCGGGTCGACCTCGTCGGTGATCAGCAGCAAGCCGGTAAACCCCATCGACTTCACCTTCTGCGCGAGGAGCTTTGTCTTCGGCGCATCCAGCTTGAACTCGTCCACCACACGAATCCGGTCCTCGCGCGCAAGTTGCGACAGGATGGACGCCATGCCGGCGCGATACATCTTGCGGTTCACCTTGTGCGAGAAGTTCTCGTCTGGGCTCGCAGCGAAGATCTTGCCGCCGCCGCGCCAGAGCGGGCTCGAAGCCATGCCTGCGCGCGCGCGGCCTGTGCCCTTTTGCCGCCAGGGCTTGCGGGTCGATTTGGCAACCTCGCTACGCTCCTTTTGCTTGCGCGTCCCGAGACGGGCATTCGCCTGATAGGCCACCACGACCTGGTGCACCAGGTCTTCGTTGAAGTCGCGCCCGAACAGCGTATCGGGCGCGTTGAACGTGCCTGCGACGCCTTTGTCATTGACCATCTTCAGTTCCATGGCGCCTCCTAGCCCTTCGCCGCCGGCCGCACCACAACGTCACGGCCGCGAGAGCCCGGTACCGCGCCCTTTACGAGCAACAGCTGACGCTCCGCATCGACCCGCACCACGACGAGGTTCTGCACTGTACGGCGAACATCGCCAAGGTGGCCGGCCATGCGCTTGCCAGGAAACACGCGCCCGGGATCCTGGTTTTGTCCGGTGGAGCCTGGCTTGTTGTGCGAGACCGAATTTCCGTGAGACGCGCGGTTCGACGAGAAGTGATGGCGCTTGATTACGCCCGCGAACCCCTTGCCGATTGAAATCCCCGTAACGTCCACCTTCTGCCCGACCTTGAACAGCTCGACCCCGAGCTTGGCGCCGACCTTGAGGTCGGAGAGCTCCTCGAGCTTCGCGCGAAATTCTTTCAAGGTGCGGCCCGCTTCCACCGCCGCCTTGGCCAGATGCCCGGCGAGCGGTTTGACTACGCGGCTGGCGCGGCGCTTGCCGAACGCAACCTGCACGGCCGCATAGCCGTCGCTCTCGGGGGTCTTGATCTGCGTGATCCGGTTGTCGGATACGTCGAGCACCGTTACCGGCAGCGTTTCGCCGTCATCGGTAAAGATGCGCGTCATGCCGACCTTTCGGCCGACGAGTCCAATGGTCATTTTCTTAACCTCTCTTGAGGCGCCGGCTGCAATTGGCCGGCCATTCTGTCAATCATCCACCCGGCTGCCCGGGAATCCAGCGCTCCGGCGAATAAGAGAGCCGGAGCAAAAGCTTGCCTAATGCTTCCTTTCTTACTGCACCTTAATTTCCACGTCGACTCCGGCAGGTAAATCTAGCTTCATCAGCGCATCTACGGTCTTGTCTGTCGGATCGATGATGTCCATCAATCGCAGGTGCGTACGAATCTCGAGCTGTTCGCGCGATGTCTTGTTGACGTGCGGCGAACGAAGAAGATCGAACCGCTGCCTGCGCGTCGGTAGCGGCACCGGACCACGCACCACCGCGCCCGTACGTTTCGCCGTGTCGACGATTTCCAGCGCCGACTGATCGATCAAGCGATAGTCGTACGCTTTGAGACGGATGCGAATACGTTGGCTTTGCATTGTCCTTACTCGATGACTTTGGCGACGACGCCGGCGCCGACGGTCTTGCCGCCCTCGCGGATGGCAAAGCGAAGCCCCTGCTCCATCGCGATGGGCGCAATCAACGACACCACCATCTTGATGTTGTCCCCCGGCATCACCATCTCGGTGCCCGCAGGCAGCTCCACCGCCCCGGTCACGTCGGTGGTACGAAAGTAAAACTGCGGCCGGTAGTTGTTGAAAAACGGCGTGTGCCGCCCGCCCTCTTCCTTGGACAGCACATACACCTCGCACTCGAACTTGGTGTGCGGGGTGATCGAGCCGGGCTTCGCGAGCACTTGGCCGCGCTCGACTTCTTCGCGCTTGGTGCCGCGCAGCAAAACGCCAATGTTGTCGCCCGCCTGACCCTGGTCCAGGAGCTTGCGGAACATCTCCACGCCCGTGCACACCGTCTTGGTGGTGGGCCTCAAACCCACGATCTCGATCTCCTCGCCCACCTTGACCACCCCGCGCTCCACGCGCCCGGTGACCACCGTGCCCCGACCCGAGATCGAAAACACGTCCTCCACCGGCATCAAAAACGCCCCGTCCATCGCCCGCTCGGGGGTCGGAATGTAGGCATCGAGCGCCTCGGCAAGCTTCATGATCGCTCCCTCGCCCAGCTCGCCCTTGTCGCCCTCGAGCGCCTTTAACGCCGAGCCGATCACGATCGGGGTCTTGTCCCCGGGGAAATCGTACTTGCTCAGAAGCTCCCTGACCTCCACCTCCACCAGCTCCAGGAGCTCCTTGTCGTCCACCATGTCGGCCTTGTTCAGGAACGCCACGATGTAGGGCACCCCCACCTGGCGCGCCAGCAAAATATGCTCGCGCGTCTGCGGCATCGGCCCGTCGGCGGCCGAAACCACCAAAATCGCCCCGTCCATCTGCGCCGCGCCCGTGATCATGTTCTTGATGTAGTCCGCGTGCCCCGGACAGTCCACGTGCGCGTAGTGCCTCTTGGCCGTCTCGTACTCCACGTGCGCCGTGTTGATCGTGATCCCGCGCGCCTTCTCCTCCGGCGCCGAGTCAATCTGCGCGTAGCTCCTGGCCTCGCCCCCAAACTTCTTCGCCAAAATGCTCGTCATCGCCGCCGTCAGCGTCGTCTTGCCATGGTCCACATGCCCAATCGTGCCTACGTTCACGTGCGGCTTGGTCCGCTCAAATTTGCCTTTTGCCATGACTACGCTGCC